>JAITVH010000038.1 GCA_031285905.1 Prevotella sp. | reverse complement strand
AAAGGCTAAAAGCTAACGGCTATCAGCTAATGGCCAAAAGCTGTCACTTTTGTTACTTTTTAGTTAAAATATCCGGGCTTGCAGTAGGGGCGGATTATCATCCGCCCGAATACAAGACTAATGCTTTTAAAAACGGGCGAATGATAATTCGCCCCTACAACAGAAAAATAGATTGCAAACCTGTTACCTTTGTTACCTTTTAGTTAAAAAAATAAATGTGAAAATTAAAACCTATCCAGAATTCACAATAGCTATTCTGAATTTTATGGTAAGAAAATAATCATGTATATTTGCCATCCAATAATACACACTACTATATATGAATATTCTATTGTTAGGTAGCGGCGGCAGGGAAAGTGCGCTTGCATGGAAGATCAAACAGAGTGATAAAGTGGCTAATTTGTATGTTGCTCCGGGAAATGCCGGAACTCATGAAATAGCTACGAATGTTAATTTGTCCGCAACCGATTTTCCCTCAATAAAACAATTTGCCTTAGACAACAAAATAGATATGGTAGTTGTAGGGCCGGAAGAACCTTTAGTAAGAGGAATTTATGATTTCTTCCAAAATGACCCGGATATAAAAAACATTCCAGTTATCGGCCCATCTAAGGAGGGTGCACAACTGGAAGGCAGTAAGGACTTTGCCAAGCAGTTTATGCAGAGACATAACATTCCTACTGCGCGCTACAAAAGTTTCTCGTTACCTCAGCTGGATGAGGCATATAAGTTCCTTGAAGAATTACAACCTCCCTATGTATTAAAAGCTGATGGGCTGGCTGCCGGAAAAGGAGTACTTATCATTGAAGATTTGAAAGAGGCAAAGGCTGAGCTGAAAGAAATGCTTCAGGGTATGTTTGGTGATGCTAGCAAAACGGTCGTTATCGAAGAATTTCTTTCCGGTATAGAATGTTCCGTATTTGTATTGACTGACGGAGATTCATATAAAATACTTCCTGTAGCAAAGGACTATAAGCGTATCGGTGAAGGTGATACAGGGCCTAATACCGGAGGAATGGGAGCCGTTTCGCCTGTTTCTTTTGCGGATGACGTTTTCATGAAAAAAGTGGAAGAACGGATTATAATTCCTACCATTGAAGGGCTGAAGCAAGATAAAATCGATTATAAGGGTTTCATCTTTTTAGGCTTGATCAGTGTGCAGGGCGAGCCGATGGTGATCGAATATAATGTACGGATGGGTGATCCGGAAACCGAAGTGGTAATACCACTAATAAAATCCGATTTTGTTTCCTTATTAGTAGGGGTTGCTAATCAAAATCTGAAAAATACAGACCTTGAAAATGACGACCGATTTGCGGTAACCATTATGCTGGTAGCAGGGGGATATCCGGGTGATTATGAAAAGAATAAAGAGATTACAGGCTTTGACAATATAAGTGATAGTCTTGTTTTTCATGCCGGAACAAAATTATCGGATGGAAAAGTACTTACCAATGGGGGGCGTGTAATTGCAGTAACTTCTTATGGAAAGACAAAAGATGAAGCTTTAGCCATTTCGTTTAAAAATGCAGAGAAAATAGAGTTTGACAAGAAGTATTATAGGAAAGATATAGGTTTCGACCTAAAATAAACCGGGTAAATGATGAGCATTACAAGAATATACAAGAAACTGATAGCAGAGGGGAACGGAATATTAATCTTTTCCATACTATTTGCTATAATCATTCGATTAGTATATTTCTTGAAGATTGGAATTTTAGAACACAATGCAGAGCCATCTTACTTGTGGGGGATATTTGCTCCTTTTTTCACAAATCCTTATATTTCCTTAGCGGGGAGTAGTTTGTTTGTAGGAGGAATTGCTTTTCTGGCATCGCATATCAATACTGAACATGTGCTGATCAGGAATAAGTCATTTCTTGTTCCCTCTGTAATTTTGCTAATGTTTAGTTGTCAGCCTTCATTTATTTCTATGTCAGCAGAATATGTTGCACTCTTTCTGTTCCTGTCAATAATAGGAATATTATTTGCCTCATATCAAGGCGAGCATCCGCAAAGTGTGGCTTTCAGATGTAGTTTTATGCTAACATTAGGTAGCCTGTTCGTTCCTGTTTCCCTAATATATCTACCTGTACTATGGATTGCCTTTATTATAATAAGATCATTTAACATCAAATCATTACTAGCTTCTATTTCCGGAGTAATTATCATATATTTCCCAGTATTTTCCTATTATCTATTCATAGGTAATTTGGATGCATTCTACCTGCCTTTACAATCGCTTATCCATAATATGTTTGAGTTGCCCTTCGCTGGCTATAACACCAAGAATTGGATTCTACTATCAGGCGTTATTTTATTACTGGCAGTGATTATTGGTGATGATTATATAAACAGACATAAGGATAAAATAAAGGTAAGGTCATACCTGAGTCTTTTACTGTTTCTGACTGTCACTTCTTTCCTTCTGTTCCTTTTCTCCAACACAGGTTCGTATCTTCACTTGTTTATAACAATGTTGTGCGGAGGATTTTTAATATCACACTTTTTTGCATTAGTAGAGAAAGTCACTTCAGTATTATTATTCTTAATTGTTCTTATTTTTTATCTCTTTATTATTTTTTTACCTTTTTTATTATTATAGACAAAACATTCACAACTAATTATCCGTTCTTATAATAAACTGATTAATGAGCAAAAAAATGAAAACATTTATAGTAATTATATTAGCTGCAACTTCCTTATTTTCTGTAAGCTGCAAGTCTGTAGACTCGGTCTCAAAACAAGAAGAGATAGCACAGATAACAAATAAAATAGAGTCCAGAAACTATACTTTTGTGCCACAGAGGGCAATACCAATGGAGGGGAAAGCTATCAATTTAGACTCTTCCTTTTCTTTGAAAGTATCTAAAGACACAATAAATTCATATTTACCATATTACGGCAGAGCATATACTGCTCAACCATTAGAAGGAGGGGGGATAAAATTTGTCAGTACAGATTTTAAATATAATCTAGCAGAAGACAGTAAAGGGATGAGAAACATCGTTATCGAAGCAAATACTACTAATAATAAATACAAAATGTATTTAAGTATCGGTAACACCGGATCGGCTACACTTACAGTACAAGATAATAACAGACAATCGATTACATTCTATGGGGACATAGAATAAATAATAATATTTCCCTTTTGTTATTGTTTTTTTAGCTATAAAAGTCATATATTTGAAAAATTATTGCTTATTTCGCATTTCTTATAGGGACGCAGAATATTTTTTGAATACTTATTTTATGCAAATAACCTTCACTGCAGAGCAGATCGCTAATGTATTAAATGGTAAAGTAGAAGGCGATCCTTCTGTCGCTGTAAACAATTTTTCCAAAATAGAAGAAGGAAAGCCGGGAACTTTAACTTTCCTGGCCAATCCTAAATATACACACTACATATACACTACCGAAGCTAGTATTGTTCTGGTAAACGAAGACTTTCAGGCAGAACATCCGGTTAAGGCAACTTTGATCAGATGCTTTAATGCGTATGCTGCATTAGCTATGCTTTTAGATATGGTGGAAAAAACAAAGCCACAAAAGGTGGGCATTGAGCCAATGTCTTTTGTTTCGGAAAAAGCAATATTAGGAGAAAAAATATATGTTGGTGCATTTGCTTATATAGCAGACGATGTTAAGATTGCAGATAACGTTAAAATATATCCCCATACTTATATTGGAGAAAACGTAACAATAGGATCTAACACTACAATATATCCCGGAGTCAAAATATATCCCGGCTCCATTGTTGGCTCTAATTGCAATATACATGCTGGCGCTGTTATCGGAAGTGATGGTTTCGGCTTTGCACCACAAGATGATGGTACTTACAAAAAAATCCCTCAGATGGGGATTGTTATCATTGAAGATGATGTGGAAATAGGAGCCAATACAACAATTGACAGAGCTGTAATGGATGCTACAATTATCCGGAAGGGAGTTAAGCTTGACAATCTTATTCAGATAGCCCACAATGTAGAGATTGGAGAAAACACGGTTATGGCCGCTCAAGTTGGCATATCCGGTTCAACAAAAGTCGGAAAAGATTGCATGCTGGGAGGGCAAGTAGGATTGGCAGGTCATATCACTATCGGAGACAATGCTAATATTGGAGCACAATCAGGTATCATCAGTAATATTAAACCCGATTCTAAAATCATTGGATCTCCAGCTATTCCGGTTAAAGATTTTTTCAGATCGAGTGTCGTATTCCCAAAATTACCTGATATGTATCGTCAATTGGCCCAACTTCAAAAAGATATAGAAGAACTGAAGGCAGACAAGAAAAGATAACACAATTCGCGAAACTAACGATTAAAAATAATACACACTAATTATAAAATGAGCAAGCAACAAACGCTAAAAGATAGTTTTACATTAAAAGGAAAAGGTTTACATACCGGATTGCCCATAACAATAACATTTAATCCCGCCCCAGATAATTTCGGATATAAAATCAAGAGAGTTGACCTCGATGATCAACCCATAATTGAAGCTTTGGCTGAAAATGTTGGTAACACCCAGAGAGGAACTGTTTTAATAAAAGGAGATATTCATATAAGTACTGTTGAACATGCGATGGCTGCATTATATGCACTAAGAATCGACAATTGCCTGATTGAAGTGAATGCTCCCGAATTTCCGATTCTGGATGGTAGTTCTATACAATATATTGAAGCAATCAGAAAAGTAGGGATTCAGGAACAAATAGAAGAAAGAGACTATTTCGTAGTACGCCATAAAATGGAAGTAGAAGATAAAGAAACCGGATCAAAACTTACCCTGCTCCCAGATGACCGCTTTTGCATCAATTCATTTATTGAATTCGAATCGAAATATATACCTAATCAATCGGCAACTCTAGAAAATCTGGAAGATTTTGAAAAGGACATAGCCAATGCAAGAACTTTCGTATTCGTCCGCGAAATACAAAAACTACGTGACGCAGGGTTAATAAAAGGTGGTGACTTAGATAATGCGATCGTTATTTACGAACGTCAAATATCTCAGGAGGACCTGGATAGTCTGGCTGATCTGTTAGGTGTCCCTCATAAAGATGCTACAGAATTGGGATATCTTAATAATAAACAAATTATATATCCTAATGAGCCCGCCAGACATAAGTTGCTGGACATTATAGGTGACATGGCTCTTATAGGCAAACCCATAAAAGGGCGTATTATTGCAACCCGTCCGGGCCACAAAATAAATAATAAACTTGCCCGCCTGATACGGAAACAGATAAAGCAGAACGAAGTGCAGCCTCCTATCTACGATCCTAATAAGGAGTCTGTTTTCGATATAAATAAGATCAAAGAACTCCTACCCCACCGTTACCCCTTTCTGATGGTAGACAAAGTCATCGAAATAGGAGCAAAACATGTTGTAGGAATTAAAAATATCACCACAAACGAGCCTTATTTTCAAGGCCATTTCCCTCAGGAACCTGTTATGCCGGGAGTTTTACAGGTTGAGGCTATGGCTCAGGTAGGGGGTATTTTAGTATTGTCTCAGTTAGAAGAGCCCGAGAGATATTCAACCTATTTTCTTAAAATAGACAGTGTGAAATTCAGAGGTAAAGTAGTCCCCGGAGACACTCTCATTTTCCATCTCAGTCTTATTTCAGAAACGAGGAGAGGAATAGCGAATATGAAAGGCTATGCCTTTATTGGGGATAAGCTGGTCTCTGAAGCGGAATTTACTGCCCAGATTGTAAAGAATAAATAATTTATATCACATACCACCATGTCAAATATATCTAATATGGCCTATGTACACCCTGATGCAAAATTAGGGAAAGATGTTACTATAGAGGCTTTCGCTTTTATTGATAGAGATACGGAAATTGGGGATGGCACATTTATTATGTCAGGAGCAAATATTCGTAACGGCGCGCGTATAGGTAAAAATTGCCGTATATTTCCCGGAGCTGTGATAGCCGGTATCCCTCAAGATCTGAAATTTAAAGGGGAAGACAGTATTGCTATCGTAGGCGATAACACTACTGTAAGGGAAAGTGCTACTATCAACCGCGGCACAGCATCCAAAGGGTATACTAAGGTAGGAAACAATTGCCTGCTAATGGCATACAGCCATGTAGCACATGACTGCGAAGTAGAAGATTACGTTATTTTAGGAAACGCCTCTCAACTGGCAGGGGAGGTAGAAGTAGACCATCACGCCATCCTTAGTGGAGGTACACTTGTTCATCAGTTTACCCGTATCGGCGCTCATGTGATGATACAGGGAGGCACACGCCTTGGCAAGGATATTCCTCCTTTTATAATTGCAGGACGCGAGCCGGTTTGTTATTCCGGCGTCAACCTGATTGGTTTAAGAAGAAGCGGCTACACGACTGAAAAGATAAACGAAATACAAGAAATATACAGAATGGTTTATCAGGCAGGTTTTAATTTTACAGATGCAATCAATAAAATTGAAAAGGAATTTGAAGAAACCCCGGAAATGCGACAAATTGTTGATTTTGTAAAAGGTTCCCCTCGCGGAATTGTAAGGGGTTATATGGGATAGAATTTGTTAGTCTTTATATATTTAAAACCATTTAGTAATGCTAAATGGTTTTATTTTTTATCCTCTAACCAAAGCAAAGAGTAGGAGCAGATTACTTTGAAATAGCTCCTTTATATTACTTCTCCACCCGTATCCGTGCATCTACAGCGATAACTGTTTCCTCATTAGCAAGCAACGGATTTATATCCAGCTCCTTTATTTCGGGGGCAAAACGTAACATCACAGACAACCGCACGATGATCTCGGTAAACAGACTTTCATTCAACCCTTTTTGACCTCTTGTCCCCTGTATAATCTTATATGCCTTCAGGGAACGAATCATAGAAGATGCTTCATGAAAACTCAATGGAGCTAACCCGGAAGCCACATCTTTCAGTATCTCAACAAAGATACCTCCCAGCCCACAGATTACGATATGCCCGAATTTAGGTTCATACTTTGCTCCGATGAATAGTTCTTTACCTGAAAGCATTGGTTGTATCATAACACCGGTTGTATCTTTTATTTTCATCAGGCGGTCAAATTCCAAAGCAAGGTGTTCATCAGAACGTATATTCAGGACTACACCTCCTACATCCGATTTGTGAACGGGACCGACACATTTGGCAACTACCGGATAACTGATCTTGTTACTGAAAGCAATTGCTTCTTGTTTACTATCTGTTACCAATTCCTGCACCTGCGGTATTCCTGCTGCAAGGAATAGCTCTTTTATCGTATCGCTGTCAATATATCCGTCCGGGGTTTTATCAATAATAGAACGTATACGTGGGATACCTACAGGTACATCCTCTATCTTGCCAAGTGAAGGAGGAGTCCATGAAACTACTTTTGACAAAGCATTGGCTAATGCATATTCGTCCGTAAAGTTAACATGTCCTTGTTTTACAAAATCCTCCATTTCTTTCATGGCAGCAACAACGGAAGGCAAAATGGGATATATTGGGAGCTTGCAGGTTTTTATCTTTTTGTCCAGTATTTTATATGCCTCACCTACATTACTTACTCCCGGATTACCATAGATAACGGCTATGCCATCTATTTCCTTAAAATGCTTTTCACAGAAATCAATACAGAATCCCATATGCTCACCTGTACCTGTACCTATGATGTCGATGGGATTAGATACAGCTGCACCGGGCAACAAATGCTTTTTTAACTCAATAGCAAGCTCTTTATCCATTTCGGGCACATTGATATTCCCTTTCGACAGGGCATCTGTAAGGATAACCGCAGGGCCTCCTGCCTGAGTGATAATTGCCAGATTTCTCCCTTTCAGTTCTTTCAAAGACAACACTGCTCCCACATTGGCTAGTTCTTCACGAGAATAACAACGTATAATACCCGCCTTACGGAAGAGAGCTTCCACGGCCGAATCGGAACTGGCAATAGCTCCTGTATGCGAAGAAGCTGCCCTACTACCAGAAACAGAACTACCGGATTTGATAGCAGCAATCTTACAACCCTTGTTAACAAGTGATGCCGAATGTTTTAGAAAACGATCTGGATCAGTAATCTTTTCAAGGTATAGTAATTTTATCTTTGGGCTGGTTTTTATATTGAACTCATTGTCCAGATATTCCAGTATATCTTCTATCCCTACCTGCGCTGCATTGCCGATAGACCATGCAGAATTGAACCGTAACCCGATACGCATTGCCGATTCTATGATATAGGTGATCGTTCCGCCCGAACTGGATATAATATCCACTCCACGAGAGTCTAAATCAGGAACAGGGCGTGTAAATATACTCTGGTGTCTGGTATTGAAAAATCCCGAGCAATTGGGGCCTATCATAATGGCTCCTGCTTTATTTAACACCTCAACCAATTCTTTTTCCATCCTTGCCCCCTCTTCCGATTCCTCGCTGAATCCTGCTGAAAAGACAATAAATGCTTTTACTCCCTTATGGTTTGCCAGATAATCTATTGTGGATAGACACTGTTTAGCAGGAATGGATATAACAGCCAAATCTGTGGGAGGGATTTCTTCTATCGTTTGATAAGTTTTAACACCTTGAATACTTCCTCCCCGGGAATTCACCACATATAAATCTCCCTCAAAAGATCCGTTCACCAAATTATGCAGAGCACTTCCCCCCGGTTTCAGAATGTTATCGGAACCTCCTACTACAACAATGCTTTTGGGGTTGATCAGCTGTTTATAATCCATAATCGAATTGTTATTGCGTTATTTTGTATAAATATAATAAAACAGGCATACCTGTACAAGTATGCCTGCTATAATAATTATAACTTCTTACTGATTGTTTTCTTTATTTTTGAGATAAGGTATAATCACCTTCTTCTGATACTGCCTTTTGAAGCTCCTCAAGCGATTTTTCATTTCCTTCGAATTCTACTGTTGCAATAGCCGGTTCAAGCGATACAGATGCTGTCACCCCTTCTATATTATTCAATGCTCTTTCTACTGCCATACAGCAATGGTTGCATGACATTCCTTCCACTTTAAATTCCTTCTTCATGATTTATCCTTTTTTGATTAAGCAATTGTTTGTACTGGTAAATATAACAAATTAAGTGCCAATTATTGTTCTATACTTCCGGTAAGAAATAAGCAGTAATCCGAGAATCGCAATGCTTACGGATATTAGTACAGCCAGAGTAGAATCAAATTGCATTTCTCCGGCATAGCTGTGAATCCCACCAAGAAAATAATTTACCCCGAAGTAAGTCATCAGAACAGTTGAAAATGAAACTAAACCAAAAACATGAAAAAAGAAAGGATCCGTAAATATCCTGAGATTCTTCTGATGGATGATCAGGCTGTAAACAAGGAATGTAATCAAAGCCCATACTTCTTTAGGATCCCATCCCCAATATCGCCCCCACGATATGTTTGCCCATACAGCGCCGATAAATATTCCTGCACCAAGGAACAAAAGACTAGAATAAAGGCAGATGAGGCTGTATATTTTGTTTTGTTCCAACTTTTGCAATACTGCTGTTTTATCTTTCTTGCCGGAGGCAAGCACCTGAATTAATGAAATAAGGCTATTCAGCATAATAAAACCCAGGAGTGTGTATGCAATCATTATGACTGATACATGAATGCTCAACAAAGGTGAAGAAAGCACAGGAACAAGCGGGGTGATCTGTGGGTTCATCATTCCCAGATGCGCTACCAGTAACGAGCACCCTGAGATCAAATATCCGAATGATACCAGAAATGGTATTTTACGTCCGAATAAGAGAGCGACCAGCATGGCACACCAGGCTATAAGAAGCATTGTTTCAAATCCATTACTGAAAGGCAAACGTCCTCCTATATAAGTCCTCAGACCAATGGAGATGGTATGGACAAGAAAAGACAGAATTAGGATAAGGAAGAATACTTTCTCTATCTTTCTTAATCTCGTACCTGATAAGATAAAGAGACAGAGAAGGGATAAAATACCAAGAGTAAGATTTACCTTAAACAAGATAGATGTAAGGTTTACTTTAGTATAGAAGATTTCAACTTCCCGTTGAAGATCAGAGGGCAGGATTTCACTTGCATTTGCTACCTGAAATTCATGTATTACGCCGAATGCTGTTTTTGCCTTTTCTTCATCGTTGGCAGATATAGCCTGATAATAAGTAAGGAGTGAGGTTCTTATAATCTTTATATCTTTCTGTTCTTCTTTTGTTCTTAGATTTTGTGTAGGATAATACCATTTGATCTGCCCGTCAATTTGCTGTGGATATATTTGCAGTAAACTGCCCCCATGAAGCATATTTATTAATTGAACTTTTTCATTTATCTTTTCTACTTCCTTCAGTTTCGATGATCTTGGAATATTACTGCCCAATTCTTCAAAATATTTGCTTAGCTTGTAATTCCCTTCTGAATCATAGAAATCAACAAGGGCTGCCTTTTCTGTCTCGGCATTCAATTCTTTCTTTAGGTCATTATCTTCAACTTTGAAAATAGCTACATTTTGCCATCTTTCAGGGAAGAATAAAAATCCTGCCAGAAACTGGTTTGCATCGAGGTAACTGAACGAATTTTTGCCCGTTATCTTCAAGGTGAAATCATGAGCAAAAGTTGTTATAGGAGTAACTCTCCCGTCATAGAGCATCCATAGTTTTCCGAATTCTCCGGCATATTCTTTATTTATGGATAGAGAGTCCTTGGTCATAATCTGGGAAAAGCATGAGGATGGGAGGAGTATAGCAAGGATGAGCAATGCCTTTTTTAGTAAGGGATGTTTTAGCAGTTTACGAAAAGCATTTTGGGGTGAAAACAAATACCAGATCATTGCCAGAACAAAAAGGGCATAACCGGCATATGTAAAAGGAATTCCGTAAATATCGCGGTTAACGCTCAATATACTTGTCCGCATATCATCCTCGAATGATGATTGGTAGAAACGATAGCCATGATGGCTGAATATATTATTCATCGACACCTCTCCTGATATGCTTTCTTTAGAGGCTTTATCGGATATAGAGAAATGCGATATATAATCGGCTGGGGAATTTGTTCCGGGATAATATGCTATATAGAAAGTATCCAGCCGGATTTCGAAAGGTAATGAAGCCGATTCTGTTTCTTTCTGCATCTTATCGCAGGCTTCATTCTTATGGAGTATCACATATCCATGTTCGGCAGAAAGCTTTGTGCATAATGCGCCAAGAAGGATCAGGATAAAAGATATATGCACAAACAACAGAGGCAAATTCTTGTATAGCTGTCCCTTTATAATCCCTACAAGGCTAAGGATAACCAACAGCCCCCACAGAGCAGAAAACCACCAGGAACCGTATATATGTGAATAGGCATAATTAGTCCCATGCTCTTTTTCGATAAAGGTGGCTACACCCATTACCGCACAAAGGACAGAAACTCCCCAAAAAGGAAGTTTCCGCATTGAAAATAATGATATAATTTTATCTTTCATCTACTGAAATCAGAACTTCTCGAATTGGGTTGCTTCTATTTCCTTGATAGCGATACATTCTATTTCTATCAGCCATCCGGGACGGCACACAGGAGCCCATACAATCACTTTGGGGATATCCGCATAGTGTTGGGCAAGATGTTCGCAGACGATTTCATAATCGGCCGTATCGCGCAAATACACAATCATATAAGCTATATCGTTCATCGTTGCATCAGCTTCGGCGAGCAATACACTAACATTTTCGATGGTACGTTCAGTCTGCTTCCTGATATCTTTTGGATAGACAATTTCCCCTTTATTGTCGATACTGGCTGTTCCCGAAATGAAAATATGACGGCGGTCTCCATAATCGACAGAAGTTCCACGTTCAAATGTCACCCCATATTCATGGGTGGGGTTCAGATGCGTAGGGGCATGCAGGTATTTTATTTGTTCCTGTGCAATACCTTTAACAGCATATGCATCCATCAGTACTAATGATTGAGGGTTTATATATTTACCCTCGATACCGGTACTTGCGATATAATGAGTCTCCTTATTTAATCCTTCCCTGTTGAAGCAAGCAATACGTGCCTTTACCATTTCGGCATAATGTACATCCACTCCTTGCACATAAATCCATGTACGGATACAATTGTCTTTCAGCGTACATCCATGTGAATATAACGATTCCATATACGTGTTGAAGATATATTCTGTTTCGAGGTATTCGTCTTTCAATGGCTTTTGTAATTGGGTATTATATAGATGTTTGAAGTAAGGACGTTTCAGAACCGATGTCCCAAAATTATCTATATATACTTCACTGTCTGCCACGAAATAAGCCCACACAGAAACTTTCGTTCCGTTAAGAGGTGGTTGTTGTACAATTGAGACAGCTTCAGTACTATTATTTTTGTTTAGAAACAAATCCTGATTGGTAGCATCACTAACGAAATATCGTTTCAGAACCAATGCCGCATCATTAAGTATATCTGATTGTTTCAGCCTTTCGATGGCAGTTTCTATATTTCCATATTGTGTTTCGGCATTCAGGGACTTATCATTCAATTCGATAATAGCATGAAATTCGGCTGTTCCCTCTTTTGAAGAAAAGCAGCCTACCCCTGCATTGACAGATAAGTCTTCCCACTCTATTGTTATATGTCTCACTTTCTATTTAGTTTTTATATCAGTTAGTTATTTTCAGCACCGCTTTTTATCCATTGTTCCGTTAAGGTAATATCATCATCCTTAAGTGATGAAAGGCTCGAATGCTGGTTTTGTAGCGCCTCACCTTTCAGTATATCCATCAGATAACTATTCTCGATATTGTTTGGTGCTACCAACTTTTTATCCGGGTTGCGCAAAGCTGTTACATTTACCAACCCCGAATAGCTTTTATCATCCGTCAGATATAAGTTTGCAGCAGCAAAACCACTTCCTCCATGACATTGTATGCACTGCGAGAAAACCTGTTTCTGCACCCGTCCGAAGGCAGCCAGATCAATCTCTTGCAAAGGTATCTCAAAATCTTCTTCCAAAACCTTCTCTATCTGGTATGTATAGAAAGAGTAAATCTTTGAATTGCTATGCTCTTGTACAAGATAAAGCGCCAAGAAAGTCGCATTCTCGGGAATATTAGTCAAAGATACCAATATTTCTTCATCTGCTGAAGGTTGCACTATCATTTTAGACGAGATAGGATAAGGTGAATCTTCATTAAATGACCCAAAAATGACTTTGTAGTTTTCAGGAAAAGCCTCCACGTTGGAAAAAAGGAAACTGGCAGTAACATCTATATCCGTACCGTTATTGGTTTTATCCTCAGGATAAATATCTCCGCTGTCGCAACCCTGTATTACTACAGAAAGGAAGAATATCAGTATAAACAAGTAATTATATAAAGTATCTTTTTTCATATGGTTTTAGAAAGAGAATTGTAGCATAATCTGCGCGTAGTGTTGGGCAAGGCCTAAATCATCGTTGTCGCGTTCCATCTGATTCTCATGTCCCCATTTCCCAAGGTATTGGTACATAGCTTGTAGCTTCAGGTTATAACCTACTATATAATAATTGAGCCCTACAGATGGAGCATTCAGAATACCATCCGTTTTAGAGGAATTCCTGTCAAAGAAGTCATAACGGGCAGCTAATTGTACCTTATCAGTTACAAAATAACCACCTTGTACATACCCTCCCCAGAAACTATAGGAATGAGATACTTGCTGTCTTTCCACAAAATCCATATTCAGATAATACCCCTCAGCCGAAAAATACCATCGGTTATATAAATAAGAGAACTCCATCCCGGCGCGGAAGTCATTGCTTGCCTGCCAGTTGGCTTCTACGTTATAAGAAGAAGAGAGAGCAAACAATAGCTTATTGTTATTCAAATCGTCAGGGCTTCCCTGATGTGTTGGCATCACGCCCTTAGGCATATAAGCAAGGCGACCTGAATAGAGCAATGAAGGAATATGCAAGTCGTCACTGATCGTTTTTTTCGCTCCGTTTACGCTTATTCCCGTTCCGTTAAATACTCCTACCCTATATTCCCACTTATCTTTTACCAACCCGTGAACCTGTACCCCCAGGTCGAAACCTGTTGCAAAGTTAGGGTTAACCGAATTTATCGAATATGGAATATTAACAGGAGCTGTAAGCGACATGGGCAAAGTAGGAAAAAGTGTTTCCCCTAATGTAACCAGATATGCCTGATTGAATGGCGTTTTGAATTTACCTACACGAAAACGTAATTCATCTTTCAGATTGAGGTCGGCCCATGCCTGCTGCAATAATGCATCTCCTGATTGTGCCGCATTGATCGTCAGGTTAAATGTTACCTTGTCGAAGGCTTTCCCAGCAAATCCGATTAAGGCATTCCCAATCTCGAATCCGCTGTTAGCAATGTTGTCCTGATCGTCTGCACCTATTTGTTCATCATCATAATAGTTCATTTTGGCAGACGTTTGTACCAACGCAAAGGGTTTGAATACAAAGTCGCCGGCTTTACTTTCGAAACTGAACCCCTTTTTGCCTGCCAAAGGAATCACATCACTTTCTATATATTTGTCGCTATCATCACTTTTCTGAGCAAAGAGATTAAAGGATATAAGCAATCCTGACAATAGTAAAAATTTAAGTTTCATATAATTATATTCTTTTTTGTTTCAATAGTTGTTTTAACCGATTTAAAGTGAATTAAGGAATATCTGTAAAGCATCCCTGTCTTCTTTCGACATACGGCTGAATAATTCGCGCGAGACACCGCCTTCGCCCCCGTGCCACATAATGGCTTCGAGCAGGTTACGGGCGCGTCCGTCATGCATAAAATGAGTATGCCCGTTTACAGTTTCCTGTAGCCCAATACCCCATAGCGGAGTAGTCCGCCACTCGTAAGTATAGGCTGCACCGGATGTATAGCCACTATCCAACTCACGTCCCATATCATGCAATAAGAAGTCGCTGTATGGATGTATTACCTGATTAGAGAGCCATGGCAAACGGGTTCCGTTCAACAGGACAGGAGCATCTTGCCGTGTATGCAGTGTAGGAGTATGGCATAGATGACATTTTGCTTTATAGAAATTTTCTTCTCCCTTTTTTACGAGTTCATGGGTAACATTGCGTCTGGCAGGGACTCCCAGTGCACTCATATAAAGATCGACATCTTCCATGTCGCGTGTCGAAATCTGGATTCCATAATGTGAATAACCTACCATTTGAGATTGTCCTTCGGCTACTTCGAGAGGATAACGGTCGCTTGTTACGCCAAGGTCGGAAGAGAAGCCTAATTCTACAGTCAGGTCGGCATGATGCGCTTTATTACCTCCCACTCCAATCATTGTTTGATTACGCTCCTTGATAACCGCAAGCCGTCCGGAAATCCCATATTCAGGATAATTGCTTTGTGCAGCCAGTCTCCTTAGTTCATCCGGGTCAAGTGCCATTATCTGCCCCATGCCCACATGGCGTAAAGGAATACGCACATCAATGATAAGGTCTTCGGGTTTGATACTGTCGGCATACCATTCCGAAATAGAATAATGTGGAGTGAGAAGAGAATATTTTTCACCATCATGGAATGAGTATTCTTTTTCTTCATAGTCAACTTTCAATTTCCCTTCAGGTTTTACCCCCACAATCGACTGATCGTGCAGAACCCGTCCGTATTGCCGGAAAAAAGCTCCGCTTTTGCGTGTAATATAAACAAGCATGGATGAGAATCCATATTTCCCGGATCCGCCTTCAGAGAAAAGAGTAGGATAGGTACGCCCTGCATTTTTGTGACAACTGCCACAAGAATAGCCTGCATATAAGGGGCCAAGGCCTCCTTTAATCGGATCATCCTGATCAGTTGTCCTTGGGTCATCATAGAGTTGATCTCCCAGATTGAAACGGGTCAGCATATCTCCCTTTACCCATGATGCAGGGGTATCATATGCCCGGATACCGGACATAAAAACAGTGGACGTTCCCGCTGATAATTCATCGGGGTGTGCGACTTTTCCGTTCGGCTTGTAAATGATGTCGTCATCGTTATCACTACAAGCAGCAAATGCCGTGATGAAAAAACACATCACGACACTTACTTTAAAAAAAGTATATCTTAACATAAAAGAATTCTTTATAAATATGCCAGAATCTAAGTTATATACATTCAGTTATCCAGCTTTTGATAGTTAATTTTATACTTAAGTAATGAAGAGAACATTATTAATCTCTCAGAGTTTTAATTTTCTCAATACTTAGTTGCAAGTCTGTACAAGCATCAATAGCAGCGTCAACTTTATCCCCTGTAAGGTTATTACGGAAAGGGCGTTGCATTCCTTCGTTGATAGCCTTATATGCTTTTTCGATTGCTGCAGTTATTTCCGAATCTAAAGCAGAATTTTTGGAAGCGACAAAAGTAGATACGCTATACTGGCTTTTGTTCGATGCTGTTTTACCCAATCCGCCGAAATAAGAATTGCGGATACTTATGATATTATTTGCATAGTCATCAATCGAGTTCCAGCTATACCATGACTCAACCTCGAGTACTGCTTGATCTGTCTTTCCATCTAAAGCCAAATCTCTTGGTGCACCTATCTTTTGAGCGGCTACTTCATCCGCGATTCCTGAGCAACCCTCAACGATATTGTCAATAGCGTCATCCATTGTAACAAGATCGACACCACTACTTGTGATCGCATTTTTGAAATTATATGCGAAATTATATTCAGCCGGATCGAAATCATCGAAAGTATCAATAACCGCTTTATCTTTTGCGCTGATACCGGTTGCCCCATTCCATGCAGCCCATAGTTTGATACAGTCATTTCTTAAATATTCTGTAGCTACTATCAAGTACTGTATTTCATTATCCGATAAAGGACTTGATGAAATAACCTTCGGATTTCCGTCTGAGAATATAAGATATTCGATGGTATGGAAACCATGTACACCCGGATCCATTATTTTATCCATCGTAATGCTGCCTGAAGCAATTATTTTATCGATATCTCCTTTTTTTAATGGCCATGAGTCCAGTGACGGGTCTAAATCCAATGTCTCAGCCGGCCCGTAAAGACAAGCTTCACTTTGCTCCCAAGGGATACGTGTTGCGCGCCAGGCTGCACAAACAGCATTAAGGTCTTCCTGCGTTTTACTGGTGCTGAATGTTTGAACGGCATCGTATAGTGTCCAAGCCTTATCTTTCATATCAACATATGTAGGAACTATAACATTATCTGTATAAACTTCCAGTACTTTTGTAAAATCATAGCCATATCCGTCATCCGTAAAGTCTTGAATCGGACTGTCTTCTCCGCATGAAGAGAAAGAAAATAGGATGGCAAACAATGCTAAAAAATAGATGTTCAGTTTTTTCATTATTCTAGTTTTTATATAAAAAGTTAATATTAAAAGATTCGGTTTAAGGTCGCAGACCTTTTTATTACTTATGTATGTATAACAACTACAGAAAGTTATAATCTGAAAATATATCATTAAATACTTTCTATCACTTAATTGTATTTATTTCTTGAAAAACCATCCGGTATAAACCAAGGCCAATCCGAATGTATTCTCATCATTGTAGTTTCCCCTGTCAAGTTTTCTCATAGAATAGTCAGCCTTTATTACCATGTTTGGCATGAGGTAATAATTTAGGCCAACTGTATAGATATCCCTTTTATTGATAGGCATTTCGGCCATTCCTTCTTCAACTTTTTCAGCACTGTTGTAATACTCGTAACGGAAGAATGGCATCAATTTCTCGTTTGTCTTGAAAAATGAAAGAACATTATATCCAGCCTCTATAGAATATGTCATTGCATTCTTTGCTACCGGAGTACGTGGAAAACCTGTATTTTTCGATACATTCTTGTTTATTTGGGAAACTCTCTTTGATGCTCCAAGGTTTCCATACAGAAAATTAGCTCTGACAGCTAAGTTTTTAGTCAGGTATTGAGCATCTGTAGATATAATACTTACCGGAGCTTTTATCCCTGTCATCTTTTGCGGCTTACTTGCATTCTTTGCTGTGTTTCCGAAGTAACCGGAAGCGCTCAATCGCAAACTTTTGATGCCGGAATATTCTACCCTTCCGGCAACTGCCGGATCTGTCATTACAGATGTTTCAAATATACTTTGACGCCCGCCCTGTATCCAGTTTGCCGACGAGAAGCCATTCGGATCGAGACCGTTAACAAGCATTAGTTCATATCTGAAACCATGAAGATATCCAAGTACCGATATTCCGGTTTCGTGCCATGTACAAGGAAGAATAGTAGATTCCCCTTCAGGCCTTGTGGTACCAAAAAAGAATATTGGTTCATGATGAGCATTTGTGATACCCACAGGAACAATCATATGCCCTGCACGAATATTAAATGCATTACTGAACCGCTTTGTGATATGGAATTGTTCCAATTCTATTTCTCCCCCTTTTTCCATTTCCATTTCATATTCTCCTCCTTCTTCATATTCAAGTTCCATGGCAGATCCTGTTCCTCCATATTCTATTTCCAATTCTGTGGAGAAAACGATATCCGGGCGGAATTTGTATTCAAAAGAAAATACTGCGCGAGGAATTGAGATGTATGAACGTTTATCGCTTGGAGCCCCGGCAGGATCTTTATATCTGTCCGGTCCATAATCCATCTGTTGGAAAAGGATTTCCCCATACCCCCCAAAACGATATTTGCTGAAATTCCATTCTTGTGGAGTTTTAGCATCTATAGAATCATTTTCTTGATTGTTTTGGGCAAAAATTGTATTTGTAAATAATACAGTAGATAATATTAAAAAGAAGAACTGCGTTTTCATAAATTCTGTCTATTATTAATAGACGGCAAATTTATGTGTATTAATAATTTTTCACAATCGCTATTTTTTGTTATTTTTAAGTTTTCCAATACCTATATTTAGGTATTCTTTTGCGGAGTAATAATGACACAATTTGAAAAATTGCATAATCAATATCAAACTTTATGACAATAGTATGCTAATTTTTGAATTTTAGTGGCTTTCTTCTATTTTCGCCAATAATTTCCCTGTAATCTTATTTATAATATATGATATTCTTATTATATAACGTCATTAATGGCAGAAAAACAAAAGAATGACGGGAAATTGAAAATCCGGGAATAAGATATGACCTGATATTGCTATTTTTTGAATAATCAGTTCAAGTCTGTTATAATTTATAGTATTACTTTTGTTAAAGTAGTAAAATGGGGTATTGTATAGAAGCCTTAAATAAGATATAATGGAAGTCAAAACATTTACCAATTTATTATGAGAGTAATTAAACAAACATTTTTAGCAGCATTGGCGATAATGTTGTTATCCTGTAATGAATCTTCTCCACTTGTAACAGATAAGTGGAATTTGTCATTAGACGAAAATACAGGTAATGTCAATATATTGAAAGATTCGATCCCTCTTATGAATGGATTATATGCTTCATATATATCTGATGGAAAATTGGTAACAATAAGGAATTATTCGAAGAGTAAAGTAGCCAAAGAATACCTGGCAGATTCTTTAGGAAATGCTATAATATTTAAAGTAACATACACAAGCGATACCCTTCCTACTCTAATTCAAAGATTTTATACATATGAAGGAAAAGACTTTATTCTGACCGACTTTGTATTGGAGAGTAAAGAAGGTGTGACCTCAAACTGCATGGCTCCGGTTAATATAGACCAATTCCCAGGAGTTCTTGATAAGGCTGGAGACAACAGAGTGCTTTTTATCCCTTTCGATAACGATAAATGGATTCGTTTCCAATCACACCCTTTGAAATTCGGTGAATTTCAAAGCTATGAAGTATCTGCTATCTTTGATAATACCAGCCGTAAAGGTTTTGTTATAGGTTCTGTAGAACATACTGACTGGAAATCTGCAGTAAAGATGGGTAAGGTGAATGATAATAATATAAGTTCTCTATCATGCTTTGGAGGAGTTGCTGACGAAACAACCAGAGATAATAAGCCTCACGGAAGCTTATCAGGAACGTCTATAAAATCACCCAAAATATTTATCGGGCTTTTCGATGATTGGCGGCGTGGTATGGAAGAATATGCAGACGTCAATGCAGCGATTGCACCTCCAAAACCATGGAATAAATCAATGCCTTTTGGCTGGAACAGTTGGGGAGTGCTTCAATTCGGATTGACATATCAAAAGGCACTGGAAGTATCTGATTACTTTAAGGATAATCTGCAAAACAATGGTTTTATTAATGCTGATAACACAGTGATAATAGGCCTCGATTCAGGATGGAACAGTTTTACGGAAGAAGAGTTGAAATCTTTTGTCGACAGGTGCAAAGCAAATGGGCAAGTCGCCGGTGTATATTGGGTACCGTTTACCGATTGGGGGAAAAATCCTAACCGCGAAGTAGAAGATGCCACTGAATATAAATACAAAGACATCTATTTATACGCCAACGGGAAACCGCAAGATCTGGATGGCGCTTACGCCATAGATCCTACTCATCCGGCTATAGAAAAACGAATGAAAGCTATATCAGATCTGTTTCGCCGTTGTGGATTTGAGTATGTAAAGATGGACTTTATGACTCACGGAGCCTTAGAAGCAGATGAATGGTATAAACCCGAAATACGAACAGGAATCCAGGCTTATAATTACGGTTTGCAACTCTTGAACAAATACTTCGGAGATATGTATATCAATTTGTCTATTTCTCCAATATTCCCGGCCAATTACGCACAATCGAGAAGAATTGCCTGTGATGCATGGAACAAGATAAAAGATACTGAATATACGATGAATGCACTGTCTTACGGATGGTGGATCGACCGCGTATATCAATATAATGATGCAGATCATATTGTATTGAAAGATGCCACAGAAGGAGAAAATCGTGCCCGCGTAACTTCAGCCGTCATAACAGGCCTCTATATTGCCGGAGACGATTTGAGCAAGGAGGGTTTAGCGGAAGGCAAAGATCGCTCAATGAAATACCTGACCAATAAGGCTGTGAATGAAGTTGCCAAAGGTGTTTCTTTTGTGCCAGTAGAAGGTAATGGAGAAAAATCGGAAAATCAGTTTATGCATACCGATGATGTGGGAAATACCTACTTTGCCGTCTTTAACTATGGTGATAATGATTTGAATATAAAGATCCCTTTCAGCAGAATGGGATTAGATCCGGCAGCCTTTAAAAATATAACTGAATTATGGAATGGGGATATAGTAGAAGCGAATGCTGGAATCACAGTTCCCGGAAAGGATGCCAAATTATTTAAAATGGAAAAGTAAATATTCTATATAATTGGGTTTTGCCGGGTAAATAAAAACTTTTAATCAAAATGAAACGTAATATTAGTCTATTCTTACTAACAATTTTATTTTCAGTGTTGACTATACAAGCCCAGCAAGGACATCAGCCTGATGCTCCCCTTTTCAGGGATCCTATCACTGATGGAGCAGCAGACCCATGTTTAGTTTATAATCCGTTTGAAAAAGCATGGTGGATGTTGTATACCCAGCGTCGTGCCAATGTCGAGACGGCGGATGTGGCTTACTGTTATGGAAACGAAATTGGAATAGCCTATTCTACAGATAATGGGAGGAGTTGGCGATACAGAGGAACATTAGACCTTGAGTTTGAAAGGGGTAAAAATACATTCTGGGCTCCCGATGTTGTTTTGCACAATGGAGTTTACCATATGTTTATATCATATACACAAGGTGTTGCCAATCATTGGAGTGGAACTCCTTTTATGGCTCACTATACAAGTACCAATCTGTGGGACTGGAACTATGAAGGTAAGGTAAAACTTCCGAAAGAAAACGTAATTGATGCCACCCTCATACAATTACCTGACGGAAAATGGCGTATGTGGTACAAGTGGGATAGTAAATCTTTATTTGCCGATAGTGAGGACTTGTTTACATGGACAGGCGATGCCACTCCGGCAGTAAGCGACGAGCCTCATGAAGGTGCTAAAGCTTTCAGGTTTAAAGATTCTTATTGGTTTGTAACAGACGAATGGCGTGGAATGGGCGTATATAAATCGGATGATCTGGTGAATTGGAAAAAACAACCGGATAGAATACTGGAAACTCCCAGCAGACGCAAAGACGATTATCCAAGCGGTTCGCATGGAGATGTAGTGGTAGTGAATGATAAAGCATATATTTTCTACTTCACGCATCCGGGACGGAAGTTCCATACAAAAGACTATCATGACGATAACGGAAATATCCCATACGATATGAGAAGATCATCGATACAAGTCGCCGAATTGGAAATCATAAACGGAGAACTTGTAGTCAAAGACAGGGACAAACCGTTTACTATCTATTTACCAAATAACTAAAACAATTTCTATTTTTTTATATAAACTTAAAACTTTATTATTAATCATGAAAAAGCTATTATTGGCAGTTTTGTTATTATCGAGTACGATTGCCTTTGCCCAATGGAAGCCGGCAGGAGACAAGATTAAAACAAAATGGGCCGAAACACTAGACCCGAACAATGTATTACCTGAGTATCCGCGCCCAATTATGGAACGCGCAGACTGGTCTAATCTTAACGGACTATGGGAATATGCGATATTGCCTGTCGGCCAGCAAGAACCTCAAAGCTTTGACGGACAAATATTAGTGCCGTTTGCTGTAGAGTCAAGTCTTTCAGGTGTAATGAAATCATTGGGGAAAGATAACGAACTGTGGTACAAACGTACATTTACTGTTCCATCTTCATGGAAAGGAAAAAACGTATTACTTCATTTCGGTGCTGTAGACTGGAAGGCTGAAGTATATATCAACGATGTAAAAGTTGGCAGCCACACAGGTGGATATACTCCTTTCTGCTTCGATGTAACTCCTTACCTGACTTCAGGCAACCAAAAACTTGTTGTTAAAGTATGGGATCCTACAAATGATGGATATCAAGCCAGAGGAAAACAGATAAACAACCCTAATGGGATATGGTATACTCCTGTATCCGGTATCTGGCAGACAGTATGGCTTGAGCCGGTAAACAAGAAATTTATTACAAACATCAAAGCTGTAGCTGATATTGATAAGAGTAAGCTTTCGGTATGCGTTGGCACCGAAAACACAACTCCCGGCGATGTCGTAGAAGTGGTAGTAAAAGATGGCGGACAGGTTATTTCTAAAAATAAAGTAGCTGTGGGACAAAATATTCAAATCCCGATGCCAAATGCAAAATTATGGTCGCCTGAGTCTCCTTTCCTTTACGATCTTGAAGTGAACCTTTTAGAAAAAGGAAAAGTAGCTGATAAGGTAAACAGCTATGCAGCAATGCGTAAAGTTTCTACAAGAAAAGACAGGAACGGTATTACCCGTATCCAGTTGAATAACAAAAATTATTTCCACTTCGGCCCGCTTGACCAAGGATGGTGGCCTGACGGTCTTTACACTGCTCCGACTGACGAAGCGTTGTTGTATGACATCAAGAAAACCAAGGATTTCGGATACAACATGATCCGTAAACACGTGAAAGTAGAACCGGCTCGCTGGTACACACATTGCGACCGTGAAGGTATCCTTGTATGGCAGGATATGCCAAACGGTAACTATGAGCGTTCTCCACAATGGCAAATGAGACAATATTTCGATGGCGTGGAAATGATGCGTTCTCCTGAGTCGGAAGCTGACTATCGCAAAGAATGGAAAGACATTATGGATTACCTGTATTCTTATCCAAGTATTGCTGTTTGGGTTCCGTTCAATGAAGCATGGGGACAGTTCAAAACTGAAGAAATCGCCGAATGGACAAAAGCTTATGATCCATCACGCCTTGTAAACCCTGCCAGTGGCGGTAACCACTACAAGACAGGTGATATCCTAGACTTGCACCATTACCCGGGCCCTCAAATGTTCATGTTCGACTCTGAAAGAGCAACTGTTCTCGGAGAGTATGGCGGTATTGGTTTACCACTTAGCGACCATCTTTGGCAAACAGATAAGAACTGGGGATATGTTCAGTTCAAGAACGCGAAAGAAGTTACTGACGAATATGTGAAGTATGGTGAAATACTGAAAGATTATGTGAAAACAGGATTTACCGGAGCCGTATATACCCAAACGACTGACGTAGAAGGCGAGGTGAACGGTCTTATAACTTATGATCGCAAACAGATCAAAGTAGAAGAAGACAGAATAAGGAAAATCAATCAAGAGGTTATTAATACTTTGAAGTAATCGATCGTACAATCGGTCAATAACTATCAATCGGTTAGTAAAAGTATTAAGGAAAAATGATTCTTTAGGTATTTAGCATGAATGTGGGCTGCCATAAAATGATGCCATAAATTATAAGGCAGCCCCATTCTTTTTAATCTATTTATAATGAAAAAAACAACTACATTTCTAATCATCGGATTTTTATCCTCTTTATCGCTATTATTAGCACAGAGTTCTGTTCCACGTCCGGAATACCCACGCCCTCAGTTTGAGAGGGAAGCATGGATTAACCTCAACGGGAATTGGACATTTACATTCGATTTCGGAAAATCGGGTAATACCAGAAGATTTAACGAAAGTAAGGGTTTCGACCGTACCATTTTAGTCCCTTATTGCCCTGAAAGCAAACTTTCGGGTGTAGAATACAAAGACTTCATCAATGCGATGTGGTATCATCGCAAGATACAGGCCCCGGCAAACTGGGCAGATAAGAAAATCTTTTTGAATTTTGGCGCAGTAGACTATTATGCGACTATATATATCGATGGACAACTTGCAGGAACACACTGGGGTGGAACATCCTCGTTCAGTATCGACATCACTAATTTTGTAAAAGACGGCAACGAACACGACCTTGTCCTCTATGTTCAGGACGATACACGCTCCGGAAACCAGGCAACCGGAAAACAAGCGTGGGATTTTCATTCGGCAGGATGCCACTATACCCGTACTACAGGTATCTGGCAAACAGTATGGATGGAAGCAGCTAACCCATACGGACTGAAAAGTGCTTATGTAGTTCCTGATCTTGACCAGGAGCGTTTTGTGGTAGAGCCTCAATTCTATGGTTTGCAAAAAGGACAAAAACTACGTGTAAATGTAAAAGATGGAGCAAAAGTTGTAAGTACTATTACCGTGCCTGCAGGCGATAACAACTTTGCGGTTGTTCCGGTGAAGAAACCAAAAACATGGTCGCCTGAATCTCCATTCTTATATGATGTTGATTTTGAGGTATTGGATGCCGCCGGAAAGGTAATCGACCAGGTGAAGTCATATGCAGGAATGAGAAAAATTTCAATAGAAGGCAACCAGCTTCTTCTGAATAATGAACCATATTTCTTACGCCTTGTGCTCGATCAGGGATTCTATCCGACAGGAGTTTGGACAGCCCCAACCGATGCAGATCTTAAGCGTGATATTGAACTATCAATGGAAGCCGGATTTAACGGGGCACGTCTTCACCAAAAGGTATTTGAAGAACGTTTCCACTACTGGGCTGACAAATTGGGATACCTTACTTGGGGCGAAACCTCAAGCTGGGGTGTACACAGTGACAAAATAGAAGCGCAACGCAACTTCCTGACTGAATGGGAAGAGATTGTTGTCCGCGACCGTAACCATCCATCTATCATAGCTTGGACTCCGCTTAATGAGGCTGGCAAACCCGGCGGTGAAGGTGGCAGACAGTATGACCGATTTGTAAGGGATCTTTACAATCTGTCACACAGACTGGACTATCGTCCTGTAAACGATGCCAGCGGATGGGTACACGTAGTTACCGACCTTTGGACAGTACACAACTATGAACAAGATGGCAATAAGCTTCGTGAAATACTGACAATGAAAGAAGATGGTTCGGTATTCCAGAACGGAAGACCAGATGAAGAACCAAGATATTCGGGACAACCTTATTTCATCGACGAGTGGGGCGGTATCAAATGGGTAGTAGGTAAACAGTTTGCCGAAAACACATGGGGATATGGCGAAGGCCCTAAGACTGAAGAAGAATTCTATACCCGCCTTGAAGGTCAGGTTGATGCAATTATTAGTATTCCTCATATGATGGGGCATTGCTATACACAATTGACTGATGTGGAACAAGAGCAAAACGGTATCTATAACTATGACCGTACTGCTAAATTTGATATGAAACGTATCAAAGCTATTTTAAGCAAGATTCCTCAGAAGAAATAAATCTTTATGTACATTAAGTTATAAAAAGTATTTAATGATATATTTTCAGATTATAACTTTCTGTAGTTGTTATACATACAAAAGTAATAAAAAGGTCTGCGACCTTAATTATAATGCAGGCTGCCGGTAATGGCAAAATTAGTTGGCAGCCTCATTATTCCTAAAAAACGACCTGTGATGAAACCAATAATCTTATCTCTTGCCATATTATTTTGTTCACTACATGGATATTGCCAAAATATACAGGTAAATATACAAGCTAATAACCCTCAGCAAACAATAAACAAACACATCTACGGACATTTTGCCGAACACCTCGGACGCTGTATATATGACGGTTTCTGGGTAGATGAGAATCTGCCGGTTGAGAAGAAAGACCGTATACGCCTTGACATTGTAAAAGCACTGAAAGAAATAAATATACCAAACCTGAGATGGCCGGGAGGCTGCTATGCAGACGAATACCAATGGAAGAGCGGAATCGGAATCCGCGAGAAACGCCCTGTTACCATAAACAGCCATTGGGGCGGAGTAGTAGAAGACAATTCATTTGGCACACATGAATTCCTGGAACTATGTGAACTGCTGGAATGCGAACCATATATTTCGGCAAATGTGGGCAGCGGCACCGTTTACGAAATGCGCGAATGGATCGAATACCTGAACTTTGCAGGAAAAAGTACCTTAACGGAAACAAGAGCACAAAACGGAAAAGATAAACCCTGGGGCGTTAAGTTCTGGGGGATTGGTAACGAAAGCTGGGGTTGCGGAGGCGATATGACGCCCGAATATTACTCCAACGAATATAAACGTTACCAGTCATACGCCCGCAATTATTCGGGAAACAACCTGATGAAAATAGCATGCGGCCCTAATATTGCAGACTATAACTGGATGGAGGTATGTATGAAAAATATACCCAACTGGATGATGTGGGGCATATCGTTGCATTATTATACCATCCCTACAGGCGACTGGGGACGCAAAGGGTCAGCTACCCAGTTTGACGAAAAAGAATACTTCAATACAATGAAGAATGCATTGTATATGGAAGAACTTTTAGAGAAACATACAGCCATTATGGATAAATACGATCCAAGGCGGAATGTAGCTCTGGTAGTAGACGAATGGGGCATATGGACGGATGTGGAACCGGATACAAATCCGGGATTCCTATATCAGCAAAATAGTATGCGTGATGCCCTCATAGCGGCATCCACCCTTAATATATTCAATAAATATTCTCACCGGGTGAGGGTGGCGAATCTGGCTCAGACAATCAATGTATTACAGGCCTTGATACTTACCGAAGGCGAAAAGATGCTTCTTACCCCTACTTACCATATATTTAATATGTATAAGGTACATCATGAAGCAATAATGCTGCCTGTACAACTGGGACATCATCAGTACGAAGTGGAAGAGAACAAAATCCCTGCGCTGAATGCTTCAGCCTCGAAAGATAAAGATGGAAAGATACATGTAACAATCGTGAATCTGGATGCCAAGAAAAACAACATAGCTGAAATAGCAATAGACGGAGCCACAACAAAAACAATTAATGGCGAGATACTGACCTCATCCAGTTTTTCTGACCATAATACATTCGATCAACCCGGGAAAGTGAAACCCGGAAAGTTTGACAATATAAAGAAATCGAATAATAAAATCATAGCAGAGCTACCACCTCTGTCTGTTGTAGTATTAACAATAGAATCCTAAAAAATTAGATATAAATAGAGAATAAAATTTTTAACTGTATTAATTAGCTTTAAGATGAAAAAACTGATTTATTTGCTTTGCTTGGTTGGGCTACTTAGCTGTGACGGGACAGGCCAGCCGGCAAAAGTTATCAAAAACGATTTACGGGCTCCGGGCTATCCTTTGGTGTCCATAGACCCGTACACAAGTGCATGGTCGCTCACGAACAACCTCTACGATGAGCAGGTAAAACACTGGACAGGCAAAGAATTTCCGTTGATAGGAGCAATACGTGTTGATGGAGAAGTATACCGTTTTATGGGTATTGAACAAACACCAATGAAACCTTTGGCAGCTATGTCTACCGAAGCGGCATGGGCCGGGAAATATACATTTGACCAGCCCGCTGACGAATGGGTGAAACGTGAATTTGGCGATGATAAGTGGAAAGAAGCACAAGCTGCATTCGGTACGCCGGAAGAAACAAATGTGAATACGCTATGGGAAACAAAGGATATTTGGGTACGCCGCCATATTAAGATAAATGAAGATTTATCGAAAAAGAAAGTATTCTTACAATATTCTCATGATGATATTTTTGAACTCTACATTAACGGAATACAAGTTGTCAGAACCGAATATGTATGGAGAAAAAATGTATGGGTAGAATTAAGCGACGAAGTGAAAGCTACATTGACAGAGGGTGAGAATGTAATAGCAGCTCATTGCCACAACAGAACAGGTGGCGCTTTGGTTGACTTCGGTATTTATGTAGAAGATGAAATAGAAACATATCTGGGCAATGCAGCAGTACAAAAATCTGTTGATGTACAAGCTACCCAGACATATTATACATTCGACTGCGGCAATGTAGAGCTTAAACTTACATTTATGGCTCCATTATTAATGGATGACCTTAACCTCATTTCGCGTCCGGTGAATTATATTTCATATGATATCAATTCATTAGACGGTGCAGGTCATGACGTGGAAATTTATTTCGAGGCTGCGCCAAACTGGGCAGTAAATGTACCGTCCCAGGCCAATAAGGGTGAAGGATTTGAAAAAGACGGTCTTATTTTCCTTAAGACCGGAAGTGTTGCTCAAAAAATATTGGGCAAAAGAGGTGACGATATCCGTATAGACTGGGGATATTTTTATCTAAGCGCAGAAAAGGAAAATGCGACCTGTAATGTAGGCAATCCTTACGAAATGCGTAATAGTTTTGCAAAAGACGGTAAACTGGGCGGCGATGTAAGTTCTAAAGACAACGCAAGCCTGGCTATCGCCCAATCATTAGGAAACAAATCATCTGTATCAGGTAAAATATTAATCGGATATGATGATATTTACTCTATACAATACTTTAAAGAAAATCTTCGTCCATACTGGAACAAGAAAGGAGACAAAACTATCGAACAGGCATTTGCCGAAGCAAACAGCGAATATGCTAAGCTGAAGACCAGATGCAGCAATTTCGATTATGAATTGATGACGGATGCTACAAAAGCCGGAGGTAAAGAGTATGCAGATTTATGTGCTTTGGCCTATCGTCAGTCGATACATGCTCATAAGCTGGTTGAAGCTCCTAATGGTGACTTGCTGTTCTTATCTAAAGAAAATAACAGTAACGGTTCGATCGGTACGGTAGATATAACTTATCCGTCTTCACCAATGTATTTATATTACAATCCTGAACTGCTAAAAGGAATGATGAATCAAATCTTCTTTTACAGTGAAAGCGGACAATGGACTAAACCTTTCCCTTCACACGATGTGGGTACATACCCTTGGGCTAACGGACAAACTTACGGAGGCGATATGCCTGTAGAAGAATCCGGAAATATGTTGGCACTTACGGCTGCTATTGCCCGCGTGGAAGGAAATGCCAAATATGCGGAAAAACACTGGAAGGAGTTGACTATATGGACTGACTATCTGGTAGAAAAAGGATTAGACCCTGAAAACCAGCTTTGTACCGATGACTTTGCAGGACACTTCGCTCATAATATAAACTTATCGATGAAGGCGATTATGGGTATTGCCTCGTATGGTTACCTTGCTGATATGCTTGGCAAAAAAGATGTTGCCGAACAATATACCAACAAAGCAAAAGAAATGGCTCAGGAGTGGATGAAGATGGCTGATGACGGAGATCATTACCGCCTTACATTTGACAAACCGGGAACATGGAGCCAGAAATATAACCTGATATGGAACAAGGTGCTAAAATTGAATATATTCCCTGAATCTGTTGCTCAAAAAGAGATCCCTTATTATCTGACAAAACAAAATGAGTATGGATTACCACTGGATAGCCGTATGTCTTATTCTAAGTCTGACTGGATCGTATGGACAGCCACATTGGCCGACGATAACGAAACATTCCAGAAATTTATAAGCCCGGTACATAAATTCTATAATGAAACAACAGACAGAGTGCCAATGTCTGACTGGTATTATACTGACAGTAAGAAACATGTCGGATTTAAAGCTCGTTCCGTTGTAGGAGGATATTATATGAAAATGCTTAGCGACAGGCTTCTCAAGTAATACAAATTATATATAAAAAAGCATCGGATCGGGAAAAGACCTGACCTGATGCTTTTTTTAACCGTTATTTTTTAAAATCAAATTTATCTATAGTATGTCAATGAGCCAATGTGCTAATATGCCAATGAATCAATGAATAATTAGTAAATGGTGCAAAGCGAAAAACGGTCTTTGAATTAAAAATCGACGGAGTCAAAAATTTAGTGAAATGTGTTACTTGTGTTACTTTTTAGTTAAAATATCCGGGTATGCTGTAGGGGTCGAACATTTTCGACCCGGAATAACAAAGAGTCTGCGGGCGGAAGATATTCCGCCCCTACTTACCTTCGCTTCGGCGATCGTTGGGTGTTACCTTTTAGTTAAAATGTTTAGTTGACAAAGTCGAACATAAATTCATCATTTTTAATTCGTAATTTCTGTAACCTTTGTTACTTTTTAGTTAAAAACAATATCATGAAGAAAATCTTTTTATTTAGTCCGGTTCTTGTTCTTCTGCTGCTGGTCGGTATGAATTCCTGCACCGGTACCGGTGATAATCAGGGCGATAAAACGGTGACGATAGTAGATAAACCATCTACCGATACCAGGAACGACTATTATATGAGCAATAGAGAACCCCTGTTGCCAAACAGTTTTATTAAACTTCCTGTTGGGAAAGTGAAACCTAAAGGCTGGCCTAAGCGCATCCTTGAACTACAAAAAGAAGGTTTGGCCGGAAAGTTGGGAGAGATCAGCGCATGGCTGAGCAAGAAGAACAACGCCTGGTTAAACTCCGGCGGTGAATGGGGTTGGGAAGAAGTCCCTTACTGGCTGAAAGGGTATGGAAATATGGCTTATATTTTCGAAGACCAAAATATGATTGCCGAAGCCAAAACATGGATCGAGGCAGCATTTAACAGCCAACAGCCTGACGGGTATTTCGGCCCGATAAACGAAAGAAACGGCAAGAGGGAATTATGGGCGAATATGATTATGCTATGGTGCCTGCAATCATATTATGAATATTCGCAGGATCAACGGGTGATCGACCTGATGACTAACTATTTTAAATGGCAACTAACTGTTCCTGACGAGAATTTCCTGAAAGACTACTGGGAAAACTCCCGTGGAGGAGATAATATATATAGTGTGTATTGGTTGTACAATATCACAGGAGACTCTTTCCTGCTCGACCTGGTACACAAGATACACCGCAACACCGCAAACTGGATGCAGGATTCATCTCTTCCTAACTGGCACAATGTAAATATTGCACAAGGATTCAGGGAACCGGCTACTTATTATATGCTCACTAAAGACCCTGCTCATTTGCATGCTACCTATAATGACCATGAACTTATACGCCGGACTTTCGGGCAAGTATCGGGAGGTATGTTTGGTGCCGACGAGAATGCCCGTATGGGTTATATCGATCCACGTCAGGGAACAGAGACTTGTGGCTTTGTGGAACAAATGGCTTCGGATGAAATGATGTTATGGTATACCGGCGACCCGATGTGGGCAGAACATTGTGAAGATGTCGCATTTAATTCATATACTGCTGCTATGATGCCGGACATGAAATCCCTACGCTACATTACTTGTCCTAATCATGTACAAAGCGACTCGGAAAATCATCGTCCGGGAATTGACAACGGAGGGCCTTTCCTGGCTATGAACCCTTTCAGTAGCCGTTGTTGCCAGCACAACCATGCACAGGGCTGGCCTTACTATATAGAGAACTTTATACTGGCTACTCCTGATAATGGTGTGGCAGCAGCTATCTATGGCGCATGTGAAGCTAAGGTAAAAGTAGGAAATGGCACTGAGGTAACAATAAACGAGGATACACAATATCCGTTTGACGGGAAGATCCAGTTCACAGTGAATACTCCTAATGAAGTAAAGTTCCCATTCTACTTAAGGATTCCATCATGGACAAAGGGAGCATCACTTGAAATTAACGGAGGGAAATCATCTGTAAAACTGGAACCCGGAAAGTATGCCTGCATCAACAGAGAGTGGAAAGACGGGGATATTGTAACGGTAACTTATCCGATGGACTTTTCGTTGAAAACCTGGCAGGTGAACAAGAACAGCGTAAGCGTGAATTACGGGCCATTGACTTTGTCTCTTAATATAGATGAAGATTATAAGAAAAGAGACAGTAAGGAAACTGCAATATGGGATTCGAAATGGCAGGAAACCGCCAACCCTTCCGAGTGGGCGTCTTATGAAATTTATCCTAAGACTGCATGGAACTATGCACTGGTTCTTGGGGAGAGGAATCCATTCAGTAACCTTGTGGTAGAGAAAAGGGCATGGCCGTCAGACGATTATCCGTTTACTCAGCAGAGTTCACCTATAGTCGTAAAAGCAAAGGGAAGACAAATACCTTCATGGCAGCTAGATCAATATAAGCTATGTGGTGTATTGCCGGAGGAAGGTTGTGAAATGTCTCCTGATGTGGATGACATTACTCTTGTACCGATGGGAACAGCCCGTCTGCGTATAACATCTTTCCCTGCATCTTATGAATAGACAAGAAGAATATTGATATAATATGAAAGGAGCTGTTCATTATGAGAACAGCTCCTTTGTTTTTATGTTGAATATCAGTCTATTATTTAATATTTCTGATCACTTCCTGCATGATGAAAGCCATCTTTGGCTGGGCAACTTTAGCAGCTTCCTGTACATCTTCGTGTGTTACCTCCACTATCTTGCCTATCACTCCCAGATCAGTTATTATAGAAAAAGCCAATACTTTCATTTTGGCATGGTTGGCTACTATCACTTCCGGAACGGTAGACATGCCAACAGCGTCACCACCAATGATGCGAAACCAGTTGTATTCGGCCGGAGTCTCGAAAGTAGGACCTTGTGTGCCCACATACACACCATGCTGTAGTTTTATATTGTTCTCTTTGGCTATCTGCATGGCTAACAGGCGAAGGTCTTTGTCATAGGCATTGCTCATATCCGGGAAACGGACTCCCAGTTCCTTATAGTTCTTCCCCCTCAATGGATGTTCGGGAAATGTATTGATATGATCGTCGATAAGCATGATATCCCCAATATCGAAACTACCATTCATTCCGCCTGCAGCGTTCGATACAAACAGATATTGAATACCAAGGCTTTGGAATACCCGAATAGGGAATGTCACTTCCTGCATGGTGTACCCTTCGTAGTAATGGAAACGCCCCTGCATGGCGATCACTTTTTTGCCACCCAGTTCTCCGAATATAAGTTTCCCGCTATGCCCTTCTACAGTAGATAAGGGGAAATTGGGGATACTCTCGTAAGGTATTTCTTCTTTATTATCTATCTCGTGGACAAGTTCGCCCAATCCTGTACCCAGAATGATGGCAATGCGGGGCATCTCCCCTACCCTGCCTTTTATAAATGTTGCAGTTTCTTTAATTTTAGTTAGCATAGTGTTATATTAGTTTATCGGAGCCATATTTTTGTTGCAGCTCTGAGATGCTTGAGTATGTTTCTGTTAAACTTTTCCTGATCGTTATCAATAAAGACTACTTCTATCGGCAAGTAATACAAGCATTGTTTTACATCTTCATCTATCTGATCCTTAAACAGAATCAGGCGCGAAGCATCCTTTTCGGTTATCAAGATAAGTTTATTATCAGACTTGATATTTCTGAACGCTTCTGTTATATGATTTATGTCTTTTGTACTGAAATCATGATGATCAGGATAAGCGATAGTCTCAACTGTTTTGGTATATTCCGACAACTTCTCCTGAATCGTTTTTGGCGAGGCAATTCCTGTAACCAATAAGATATGCTTACCCGATAAAGACTCCAAAGGCAGAATAGCTTCTTCATCAGTAAATACCGACCTCAGCCCCTGATATCCGAAAGTGGTGAAAAAAAGCCCCTGATAGGGAAACAGGTTCATATGATGAGAGATAATCCGAAAGTCTATCGGCTGTATTTCATTCGGACACTTGGTTACAATTACCATGTCAGCCCTCTTTCTTAACGCTTTGGTTGACTCTCTCAGCCTGCCTGCGGGAAGGAGTTTATCTTCGTATACAGGACGGTTATAGTCAGAAAGGACAATCGTATAGGAGGGCTTTACATACCGATGCTGGAAAGCATCATCCAAGAGGATAACTTCGGGAGGACATTGTAATGAGAGTAGCTGCTTTATACCTCTTCTCCTCTTTTCGTCCACAGCAACTATAATGTCCGGAAATTTCTGTTTTATCTGGAAAGGCTCATCGCCTATCTCCTTGCTGGTAGTGGTATCGGTAGCTAAAAGAAATCCGGAAGTCTTACGCTTGTAGCCCCTGCTGAGAACCCCTATCCTATACTGTTTTTTCAATAAATGAACGAGATATTCGGTATGAGGCGTTTTTCCTGTACCGCCTACCGTAATATTGCCAATGCATATCACAGGAACATCAAACTCTTCCTGTTTGAATATCCCCCAATCAAAAAACTTATTACGGATAGAAACAACGAACCCGTACAACCACGAAAATGGCAGTAACCACTTATTAATATGTACAGGTGGATTCTCAATCATCCGATAAATATAGGGATTTTATTCCGGAAAATTAGCTTATGCCCTGTAATATAGCCGTCTATATATCAATATTTCATGTTTCTTAATTTATATTATATTTCTTATTCTATAATCGCATTTCTCATATCACCTGTTTCCATAAAGGCTTTATGAAAGGCAAATGCATCATATAAATTGATTGGTGTTTGCCCTTCTGCTCCGTTTTCGAGGTATTTATATAAAAGTGGGCGGTATTCAGGATGGGCACAATTCTCGATAATACAGACAGCCCTTTCCCGGGGTGATTTACCTCTCAGGTCTGCTACTCCATATTCGGAAATGATCACCTTCACCGAATGTTCGTTGTGATCTGTATGGGATACCATTGGGACAATAGCACTGATATTTCCGCCCTTAGCAGTAGATGGAGTCAGGAATATAGAGATATAAGCATTACGGGTAAAGTCGCCTGATCCTCCCAAACCATTCATCATCTTGCTGCCAAGGATATGTGTAGAATTCACATTACCGAAAATATCGGCCTCGATGGCTGTATTCATAGAAATGATCCCTAAACGGCGGATTACTTCGGGATTGTTCGATATCTCGGAAGTACGCAACACAATCCGTTCTTTAAAGAACGGAAGATTTTGATATATCCTTTCTATATAAGGATTGCTCACAGTAAGGGTTCCCCCACTGGCAAAGGTAATACGCCCTTTTTCCAATAAATCGATTACTGCATCCTGAATGACTTCGGTATATATCTCAAAATTAGGGATGGCTTCATTATTACCCATCGCCGCCAAGACAGCATTGGCAATATTGCCTACACCTGATTGTATTGGAAGAAAGGATTGTGGAATAGTTCCTCTGTTGATCTCGTTAACAAGGAATACTGCGGCATTCTCTCCTATTTTAGATGTGATTTCGTCAACAGGGGCAAAGCAGCCACCATCGTTAGGTGCGTTTGTTTCAACTACTACGATTTTGGCAGGATCGGCTTGTATATATTCTTTACCTATTCTCGATTTCACGTTAATAACAGGTATTTCTGCCCGGTGCGGAGGATCCTGTATGTCATCCAAATCGTGAATCCCTCTCAATTCTTTAGGATGCCAGCTATTCAGTTCTACAATAACGAGCCGGGCCATCTTGACTATGGTGGAGCTTATACCTACACCTGATGTTGGTATTATCTTACCATCATCTGTAATACCGGATGCTTCAATTATTGCTACATCTACGTTGCCATAAAAACCGTATCGTAAGTCCTGAGACAAGGTGGAAAGATGCAAATCGAAATAACTTATCTCTTCATTATTAATAGCATTCCTTATATTCTTATTTGTCTGGTATGGAGTACGAAACTTGATAGCTTTTGCCCTTGACAATGCACCATCTATATTATCCCCAGTAGAAGCTCCCGTAAAAATACCTATCTGGAAAGGTTTGCCTTCAGCATGTTCTTTTTCTGCCTTTTTAGCTATTTCCAACGGAACTACTTTAGGACATCCCGCATGAGTAAAACCACTAAAGCCGACATTGTCGTCGTTTTTAATAAGTGAAGCCGCTTCTGCGGCCGAAATTATTTTTAGTACCATAATTATTTTGATTCTTATTCTCTGCAAAATTAGTAGATATATCATTTGGCTTATATGACAATAATACTGCCAATAATTAGTATATTTGTAATTATGATGAATAAGAAGGTTAAACATATTGTATTCTTAGTGATATCCGAAGCCACACTGCTGGATATAACAGGCCCTTGTGAAGTCTTTTCGCAGGCTATGGAATATATGAAAACGAATAATACTAAGACTGATCTTATATATAGCTTACACTACTTATCAACAGATAAGAAAAAGAATATACATACTGCCTCGGGGATGGTAATCCATTGCTCCGAAAATATCCATACATTCTCCTATCCTATCGATACATTGATTATACCCGGAGTATCGAATTCGCTTATTGAAGGATATAAATTACCAAATGCTGTTCTTAAATGGATAAAAGGACAATCAAAGACTGTAAGAAGGATTTGTTCTGTATGTACAGGCAGCTTTTTTCTGGCAGAGGTGGGTATCCTTACGGGAAGGAAGGCGACTACCCATTGGGAAAAATGCGATACATTGCGCAGGAACTATCCGAGTATAGAAGTAGATGATAATTCAATATTCATCAAGAATGGTAATATCTATACCTCGGCAGGAATTTCCAGCGGAATGGATTTAGCATTGGCGCTTGTAGAAGAAGATCTGGGCAGACCATTGGCTCTTGAGGTTGCCAGACAAATGGTATTATACCTGAAACGCCCGGGAAGCCAGTCTCAATACAGCTCTGTATTAACCCATCAGAATACCGACTATCAACCTATACAGGAAGTCTGTAACTGGATTAGCGAACACCTGAACGAAAATATAACCGTGGAAAGCCTGGCAGCCGAAATATCAATGAGCCCCAGAAATTTTGCACGCATATTCGTCCGTGAAATGGCTACTACTCCGGCAAAATACATTGATAAGTTACGGATAGAAACAGCCTGTAGATATCTGGTAGATACACGTCTTTCCTTTAAAGAAATTGCTACCCTGTGCGGCCTTACTTCGCCTGATAATATGCGTAAGGTATTCCTGAAATATATAAAAATATCCCCGGCAGATTACAGGAGGAATTTCGGGACAGCATTATTGAACAAGTAATAAAAAAGCTCAAACAATCATGTTTGAGCTTTTCATATAATGGAATTAATCTTATCTGATCTCTATATCGTAAGGCATACGAGCCTGAATAAAGTCCTGTTCTTTTATTTCTTTCAAAGTCTTAAAATACTGGTAATCTGTTCCAAGATATTCTTTGAGAGCCTGAGTAGCCAATTCTTCCTTTTTATTAGATAAGAAACTATCGAAGAAGTTTTCTTTCTTAGGGAAATCGCGAAGTGAATAATCGTCAAGTCCGGCCAACTTAGCAGCTTCTTCTATTGCCATATCGATTCCGCCGATAGCATCCACCAGACCGATTTTAAGAGCCTGGTTACCTGTCCATACACGCCCCTGAGCAATATTATCAAGCTCATCTTTTGGAATGCCACGTCCATCCGAACAACGGGTAAGGAAAAGATCATATCCACGCTCTATATAGTTTTGAAGAATCGCTTTTTCATCTTCTCTCATCGGCCGTGTAAGATCTCCGAAATCGGCAAAGTGATTTGTCTTAACCACATCGAATGTAAGCCCTACTTTTTTAGTTAATCCCTCTACATTAGGGAACATACCGAATATACCGATCGAACCGGTTAAGGTATTCGGTTGGGCAATAATCTTCGAAGCATTACATGATATATAATATCCACCCGAAGCAGCCAAATCACCCATTGATACTACCACTGGTTTTTTCTCTTTCAGATCGCTTACAGCTTTCCACATCTGTTCTGATGCGTATGCGCTTCCTCCTCCTGAATTGACACGGAATACAACAGCTTTTACCTTATCATTGTCTTTTAGTTTTTCCAGTTCTTTTACATATCTCTTGCCGGTAATGCCTTCTTTGCCGCTTCCGTCTGTGATATTCCCTTCGGCATAAAGCACAGCAATGATATTATTATCATCCGACTTATTTTCTTTGATAAACGGAACTGTCCCTATATCACTTACAGATGCCAGGCGAAGATCTTTTACATCTTTCACATCAACAAGAATCTTAAGGTACTCTTTCACACCTGTTTCATACATCAATGTATCGGCAAGGCCCATAGTCAACATTTCATCTGCCTTTTTAAATGTAGCTAATGAATCGGCAAACTGATTCAGTTTTTCAACACTTATATTTCTTGATTCCGAAATCTCACTTGTAAGAGTAGCCCACATATCATTTATATATGAAGCAACCTGTTCCCTGTTGGCATCGCTCATTTTATCCAACATAAATGGTTCTACTGCGGATTTGAACGTTCCTACCTTGAAAATCTGCATTTCTACTCCCAATTTATCCAGCAAGCCTTTATAAAAAGTAGGAGCAGCTGCATAACCATGTATGTCAATCATCCCGCTAGGATTTAAGATCACCTTATCCGATACCGAAGTAAGATAATAACATCCTTGTGTATAAGTATCTCCATAAGTAACTATAAATTTCCCACTTTCTTTAAAATCAATCAGTTCATCCCTTATTTCCTTTAATGATGCCCCGGATGCCGATAACAGCCCTGCATTGATATAAATGCCTTTTATCTTATCATTTTCCTTCGCTTTTTTGATAGAAGAGACTATGTTCTCTACCCCAAGTTTGGTTTCACTGCCATAACCCAGTAACTCAAGAAAAGGATTCTCTTCCTCTACCCTGTCATACAATACACCTTCAAGTTTGATTGTGAGCACAGTGTTGTCTTTTAGTGTATATTTTTCCTCAGTATTGAATGACATCATCGCTGCCAGCGAAACGAACATAATAAGACTGAGCAGCCCCAATACGATGAAACACCCTAATATGGAGGCTAATAACGTTTTAATAAAATCTTTCATACTTTCTATATTAATGATCTACAAAATTATATAATTATCAACTATTTACTACTATCTATTAATGGTAAAGAAGAATTTTATCCTTACATTTAATCTTATCTGTATATTCTTTTTTGATATCCTGTTTATATGCTGTTGAAAACTATCAGAAGATTTTCATATAAATTATTCTGTTTATCGAAAACAATCAACATATACGAAATAAGTCGCAAAGAACAATTAAAAATCACAATTAGTTCTGACGAATATTTCAAATCGAAGTTAACAAAAATTGAGAATATAGAATAGAAAAATTTATAAACATCACTCGTTATCAACAATATTTTAATAAAGTACATAATGATATGGATGTAAACGCTTTATAACCTTCTATTGTTTTTAATAACTGAACTTTGAATATTCATACATTTTTAATAACAGAAAAAGCAAGGATTCTGATCAAAAAGAATAAACAGAATTAACAACCAATTATCATCAACATGAGTTTTTTTGAAAGATTAAATAAAAAGAAATAATATTAATATGATTTGATAATAACTACGAAAAGAAGAATTTTTTTAGTAAATACCGTATAGATTGATTTGTTTCGTATTTTTGTTCTTTAATGAATTTAGTTTTCGAATTATTTATCTATAGACGGTTATTTCGTTTTAGACGAATATAAACTAACTTGTGATCATTACAACCGGAAGATATGACAAAGAAAAAGTTTTTTATAACTGTTTTCATACTTTCTTTAATTCTCAATATAGTTTGTGTTGGGTATATTGGTATAGATTACTATAAGAACAAGAGAAACAGAAGTTTTTTTGAATTGAATGCATATGCCTGGGCTAACAGTCAGCTTAAAGCACCTGAACAGGGTGAAAACAGGGTGGTTTTTATAGGTAATTCTATTACTGAGAACTGGGTGCATTTGAATTATCGCTTTTTTAAGGATAATGGTTATGTATGTCGTGGAATAGGAGGTCAGACCAGTCCTTTGATCCTTCTCCGTTTTCAGCACGATGTAGTAGATCTCAGGCCTAAGATAGTGGTTATAAATGCCGGTATTAATGATATTGGAGAAAATACAGGAGAATATAATATCGATTTTACTGTGAACAACATAAAATCGATGTGTCAGCTGGCTAAAGCAAATGGTATAGGCGTAGTGCTTACTTCTTTGTTACCTTGTTCAGGTTATGGTTTTAAAGGGCATATAACAAACGTTCCCCAAAAAGTAGATGAATTAAATGATTGCTTAAGAACGTATGCTATGGAAAATATTATTTATTTTCTGGATTATAATACTCCTATGCGTGATGCTAAAGGGGGAATGAAGTCGGAACTTACCTTTGATGGCCTGCATCCGAATGAAGAGGGTTATAAGGTAATGGAACCTTTGGTACAAAAGGCTATCGATGATGTGTTAAATCAAAATGATGAATTATGAAGAAAAGTATTTTAATCTTATTCTTTTTAGTATTTATATCCTTTACAGGATACGCCCAGATATACATTGATAATCAGGGGAATGTTTATGACCAGACGAATACACTGAAAAAAAAGGCTACTACTAATAAAACAGTTCAATCGGTTAGATCGTCATCCACTTCATCTTTCGATCCTTCCAAGCTTTCTTTTGGCGGTAGTTTCAGTTTACAGCTTGGTAGTTATACTATGATAGGGATTTCGCCGCAGGTAGGTTATGATTTTTCTAAATACTTTACTGCTGGTGCCGGTTTAGGTTATACATATTTCAAAAATAAATTTTATGATGGTAAATGGAGTAGCAGCTATCTGAGTTTCGATCTTTTTGGTCGCTTCTACCCTATCGAGTATCTGGTAATAGGTATACAACCCGAAATAAGCCGTATGTGGCAGAGCATAACCTATTACGACGGAGAAAAATATGATGAAAGTAAGTTTGTTCCATCGTTTCTTGTTGGTGGAGGTTTTCGTCTGGGAGGTATGACAGCCATGATACAATACGATGTGGTACAGGACAAAGATTCTCCCTATGGAAATAGTCTGTTTTACAGCATAGGATATACGTTTAGGTTTTAACTAATAAAAATAATAATATCATGAAAAAAATTGTATTACTAGTTACTTTTCTCTCCTTCTTCTGCATTTTTGCTAATGCCCAAAAATTCAATGAAATGATTAATTTAAAGAAATATGAAAAACAAAATGCCGAGCTGCCTGCTCCTACTAAAAAGGAAAAGCGAGTAGTTTTTATAGGTAATTCCATTACTGAAGGTTGGGTTCATAATCGTCCCGATTTTTTCAAAAACAACAATTATATAGGCAGAGGGATAAGCGGACAAACCAGTCCTCAACTATTATCCCGTTTTCGTGAAGATGTAATAAATCTTAAGCCTAAGGCAGTAGTTATTAATATAGGAACAAACGATATCGCTGAGAATACAGGGCCTTATGATTTTGAATTTACCCTTGGTAATATTAAATCGATGGCAGAGCTGGCCAAGGCAAATAAGATAAAAGTGATTTTATCATCGGTGACTCCCGCGGGTAGCTATGGATGGAGGAGAGATATTCAGAATGTTCCTGAGAAAATTATGGCTTTGAATAAGGCTATTAAAGAATATGCAATAGCTAATAAGTTTCCGTATATAGATTATTTTGAAGTAATGCATGATGAAAATATGGCTTTGAAAAGTAATTTTGGTGATGACGGAGTGCATCCTAATCAGGAGGGTTATGCTGTGATGGAAGAGGCAGCACAGAAAGCAATAAAGAAAGTGGTGAAATAATATTTTGATTATATATTAATAAAAAGGCAGGATATAAAATCCTGCCTTTTTATATTGTAAATCAGCAATTTATATTGATATTTTATCTTTTTATTTTCTATTTATCTATAGGTAAGTTCAATTGAAAGTGGAAAAATGATCTTTGAAAAAATGAGAAGAAGTGTTACTTATGTTACTTTTTAGTTAAAGGCCCCCTAACCCCCGAAGGGGGAATTGAGAAAAAGAGTATCATTTTATATTCCTCCCCTTGGGGAGGCAAGGAGGGGCCGATTACTGTTACATCTGTTACCTTTTAGTTAAAATAATGCATTTATTTCAATCTATATGATATTATACATTCAAACCTTTTTATTATAAAAACAGGTACTTTTATAAAACTTATTTTATATAATCGAATCTATATACTATATTTGAATGCTGAACTCGCAAAACAACATATATGAAACTATGAATTATAGGACCCAGAACGTTATAATTACCTCCTATCTTTTTTAGAATATATATTGGTATGAGTTAAAAAATTCATTTCAAAAGATTTTCTAATGAGAATGAAAGTTCTTTGAATTTTTCTTTTGAGTATATGACAATTATTTTAATGATATAACATAAAAGCCGTTAGTTCAAATAATTTCGCTAGTTCTCTGTATATTTTATTTGTCTTCATTATTTACTATGCTGTTTGGGAAAATAGCTTGTAAGAATTAGTTTATTAGCGAAAAAATACTGGCGGCTTTATATTTTTCACGAATCACAGTTTTATAGATAGTAAGCAAAAAAGTCATATCTTTGTATTCCTAAAAAACAGAATATTATAAATAATGGCATTACAATGTGGTATTGTGGGACTTCCTAATGTTGGGAAATCCACTCTTTTTAATTGCTTGTCGAATGCAAAAGCACAATCGGCAAATTTTCCTTTTTGTACTATAGAACCTAATGTTGGCGTTATTACTGTTCCCGATGAACGCCTAAATAAGTTGGCTGAATTTGTTAAACCAAATCGTATCGTACCCACTACAGTAGAAATAGTGGATATTGCCGGTTTGGTGAAAGGTGCCAGTAAAGGTGAAGGATTAGGTAATAAATTTCTTGCCAATATACGGGAAACAGATGCAATATTGCATGTTTTGCGTTGTTTCGATGATGATAATATAACTCATGTCGATGGTAGTATAAACCCTGTACGTGATAAAGAAATTATTGATATAGAGCTTCAATTGAAGGATTTGGAGACTATACAGTCCCGGATACAGAAAGTTGAAAAACAGGCAAAAGCAGGAGGAGATAAGGAAGCAAAGCGGATGTATGAAATACTTTTGCAGTTTAAGGAAGCTTTGGAACAAGGCAAATCTGCACGGACTGTTAAGTTTGATAATAAAGAAGATGAGAAAATAGCAAAAGAAGTTTATCTGCTTACTTATAAACCTGTATTGTATGTATGTAATGTAGATGAAGCTAGTGCAGTATCGGGTAATAAATATGTAGAGCAAGTTAAAGAATCTATTAAAAATGAAGATGCTGATATACTAATTGTTGCTGCTAAAATTGAATCAGAGATTGCTGAGTTTGAATCTTATGAAGAACGGCAGATGTTTCTTGAAGAGATAGGATTAAAAGAGTCAGGAGTGGCTCGATTGATAAAAACAGCATATCAATTGCTTGGATTACAGACTTATTTTACTGCAGGTGTACAGGAAGTTCGTGCCTGGACATTCAAGGCTGGTTGGAAAGCTCCGCAGTGTGCTGGTGTTATACATACCGATTTTGAAAAAGGCTTTATTCGTGCAGAAGTTATCAAGTACGAAGACTTTATTTCATTAGGTTCGGAGGCTGCCGTAAAAGAAGCAGGTAAAATGAGTGTTGAAGGAAAGGATTATGTAGTACAAGATGGTGATATTATGCATTTTAGATTTAATGTATAAGAATTTTATTATGCTTGTTTTTGTATGATTATTCATTATGATAAGCCCGGACAATTGAGTAATAGAATATGGTCTGTTTTGCCTTCTATTGCCTATGGCCTTGAGCATAAAGAAAAAGTTTTATTGATAAACTTTGATGAATATCTTGATCCTTTCGAGAATCTTAACAAGAACAATTTGATACACTTTGCTTCCCGAAAATTATTAAGGAAATTCTTCTTTTCTTTAAAAGTTCGCGGATATATACAAAATGGGCGATCGAACATTTTCCGAAAATACTTAAACCTGAATTTGATAGAAGGTTGGTCAAACAGATTGGGAAATCAGCAAATGATTGTTAATCAATCTAATATTATAAGAGATATTTTTCAGTTTAAGAAGTCAACGACTAAGGAAGTTGATCAGTTATTTGATGATTTTACTAACGATTATACTCTTGTAGGTGTTCATATCCGCCGGGGTGATTATAGAGAATGGCTCAATGGAAAGTATTATTATTCTGATGCAGAATATCTATCTATATTAATAGATATTGATAAGCAACTGAAGTTGAAAGGTCAAAAAGCCAAGTTTTTACTATGTTCGAATGAGAAACTTAATATTCATAATTTCAGTGATTTAGATTATTTTATAATTGAAAATTCTTCAGGTGTAAAAGACTTATATGCTTTGTCAAGATGTTCTTATATGATAGGGCCTCCGAGTTCCTATTCACAATGGGCTTCATTCATAGGTAAAGTACCTTTAAAATTTATTATGAATAAGGATGATAAAATAGCTCTTTTAGATTTTTCTATCATCGTATCATTTAATAAATTTGACAACGGAAATGAATTGTTCATTGATTGACTTATTAATATAACCAAATCTAATTTATAAAATGATATCTCCAGCTACTAAAAAAGATTATCCTGTACTCATAAACATATGGGAAAGTGCTGTTAAAGCTACCCATGATTTTCTATCGAATGAAGATTTTGAATTTTATAAATCTCATATTCCTATCTATTTTCAGCATGTTTCTTTATACATATACAAAGATGATAAAGGCGTGATTAAAGGCTTTTTAGGAGTTGAAGATTATAATATAGAAATGCTTTTCGTGGACAATACAAACAGAGGAACCGGCATTGGAAAGATATTGTTAGAATATGCAGTAAACAAACTTAAAGCTAAAAAAGTAGATGTAAATGAGCAAAATACACAAGCCTTAAATTTTTATTATCACTTTGGTTTTAAGGAAGTTGATAGATCCGAATATGATGGTGAAGGTAAAGAATATCCTATATTGCATTTAATGAAAGCAGACTAATAAAAATCAGAATAAAAAGAAATAATTTATAGAAAATTCTGCTTACTTTGTATATTATTTTAAAAACTGGAGAATGAAAAAAAGTACTAATATATCAACTGTCTTATTCGGACTTGACGGGGTGATAGTAGATACAGGAAAAGCTTATGATAGTTTTTGGACTAAAGTGGCAGAAGATAATAACTTGACAATCAAAAACTTTTCTTCGATTGTAAAAGGAATGACTTTTAATTCCATTATCGAGCTTTATTTTCCATTATTGCCTATAGAAGAAAAGCAAGCTATTAGAAAGGCGGTGCAGGATATGAACCAGAGCCTTGATTATAAGGAAATTCTTATACCTGGTGTGCTTGATTTTATAAATTATTTAAGAAATAAAGAATATAAAATCGGTGTAGTAACCAGTTCTCCTTCATATAAAGTTAAGATAGTATTGGAACAACTTTCCTTATCTGATTCTTTTGATACTATAATTACTTCGGATAGTATTAAGAAGGGTAAACCTGATCCGATGGGATATGTTTTGGCAAAAACAAATCTTGGAGTACAATCTTCTGAATGTGTGGTATTTGAAGATTCTTTTACTGGTATAAAAGCAGCAACTTATGCTTTTATGAGAGTGATAGGAGTTGGCACAGATTTATCAGAAGATTATTTGAAAGATTATACATTTGGTGTTACTAAAGATTTTTCAGATTTAGAAAAAGTAAAATCTTTTCTGAATTGATCTGATTGAATATTATATAACTTTAAAAAGTACCCAATGTGGTACTTTTTTTATTTTTGAATATAGCAAGTTTGGAAAGGCTTGGTAATCTTGAGATTCATATTTTTGTAGTGAAGTAAAATTATAGAAATGGAAATAAAAATTGTTACCAGAGAAGAATATGTTAAACGTATAAATATTGTAGTCGAACATATTGGAAATAACTTGGACAGGGAAATTGATCTGAATGAATTAGCAGATATATCCGGATTTTCTGTTTTTCATTTTCATCGGATTTTTAAAGCAATGATTGGAGAGCCCGTTGGTGCATTTGTTGTAAGAATGCGTGTCGAGACTGCAGCCCGATTATTACGGTACACTCCCCTACCCGTTCAGGATATTGCTTATAGTGTTGGCTATAATGTTCCTTCTTCTTTGGCAAAAGTCTTTAAGCAATTCTATAATATTTCACCAACAGAATATAGAAATAATAAAAGTTATACAATTATGAAACCTTTACAGATAAATCCAGATGTTAAATTGAAAGAACCAAAAATTATAGAGTCAGAAACTAAGAGAGTAATATATATCCGTTTGCAAGGAAACTATCAAACAATAGATTACTGTGGTGCATATAATAAATTATGGTCTTTTGTTAAAGAAAATAAATTGTTTACTGCAGGAATCGAACATCTCACTACTTCTTATGATGATCCGAAAGTAACAGATATTGATAAATTACGGACAGATGTTTGTCTGGTTATTCATAAAGATGTGAAACCAAGTGGAGAAATTGGTATCCGGGAAATCCCCGGTGGAAAATTTGTAGTGTTCACTTATATTGGCCCTTATTCTGATCTCTATACAGTGTTCGATACTATTTATAGAAATTGGTTACCGGATAGCGGTTATCAGTTACGAAGAGAAAATGGATTTGAAAAATATTTGAATAATCCGGATAATACTCTGTCTGAAAAATTGAAGACTGAAATTTATATACCTATTGAGTAAGATTCCAAGGTTGATTCAAAAATATTAAGAGGGTAATGTATTTTAACCCTCTTTTTATTGTTATATTCTCAATAAACTGCCTTATTTGAAAATAATAGTGAATTCTCAGAGAGTTAATCCCTTCTTATTTTAATTTAAATATCTTTAAATCAATATATTATTCGTAATTATTGTATTCCGTACTTTTATCATAAATAGAATATAATAACCCTTTTTATTACTAAAATGCAATTAATAGTTGTTGTTGTAACTATTTTAATGAATAAGTCTTGAAAATGTAAGAACAGAATCTTTTTACAAACCTAGTCGCTTCTATTTTTTATTTTAACTAAAAGGTAACAAAGGTAACAGTTTTTAGCCCCTCCTTGCCTCCCCCAAAGGGAGAAATATAAAATGATACCCTTTTCTCAATTCCTCCTTTGGGGGTTAGGGGCCTTTAACTAAAAAGTAACAAAAGTAACACTTTTCAATTTTTTCTTACCGTCTTCTTTCTTGCTTATATATTTTCATCCATCATTTTTTCAAAGACCTCTTTTCTGAAAGCTACAAGCTAACGGCTATCTTACTATAGATAAATTCGAAAAAATAAAATTATAAAAAATAGGTAAATTATTTCATTGATATTATTATTTATTTGGAATGTTAATCCTATTGAACATTTAGATAAAAATTTTGTTTAATAAATAAGGAGACATATATATTGACTAAACTTTTTCGTATTTCTTATTTTAATAAATAGTATAGTGATAGTATGATTCATTGATTATAATGCTATAATATCTTTCATTATATAATAAAGTTTATTAATTTATATTGTGGTTATATTTTTGGATTTTGTAATAAATATTTATTAATTACTTATTTAAATCTATTGATAATTATATGATAATATAAATCCTATTTATTTACTTTTCTATTAATACTATTCTTTATTTTTATAAATATAATTTCTAATTTGAATAATATTTTTTATTATCAAAATGATATTATTTTCCAAAACATATGATTTTATTTCTAATTTTATCATATTAATTATTCAACCTGTTTAACTATATTCATTATTATATATCTAATAATAATTGATACGTATATATATATTATTAAAAAATATATTATTCGTATTATTTAAATAATTGTATATTAATTATTTATATTAATATATTCTTTATTTTTACTATAAATGATATTTTTGATATTTTGATTACATATATTTTTTATTTTTGTAAATATTAATATTTAAATAATTTATTTTTTAGATAACTTATTTATCTCTAAATACTACTATTATTATTAAATGTACTGTATATTAATATTCAATTCTGTCTTATTTTATACAATATTATTATTGATATAATTACTATTTAAGAAAATATTCATATATTGATCAATAAATAATTAAAATATGAAGACTGAAAAAGAAAAAATGCTTGCAGGCGAATTATACGATCCGGGAGATAATGAATTAATAACCCGCTGGCATTTGGCTAAAAAATTAATGCGTGACTATTGGTTAGCTGATACTACTGATAAAGAATTGTTGGATTCTATCCTTTCCAGGTTGTTGGGATCCAAAGGTGATAATGTATGGATAAGCGCTCCTTTTTCGGTTGATTACGGTGAGAACATTCATATAGGAAATAATTGTGAAATCAATATGAATTGTACTTTTCTCGATTGTAATAAAATTACTATCGGCGATAATTCGGGTATAGGGCCTAATGTTCAGATTTATGCAGTCGCCCACCCCACCGATCCGCACGAAAGACTATATCAGGGACAGGATGAAAATTCTTTTCCTTTCTGGAGGTCATTTACCGCGCCTGTTACCATAGGCAGCAATGTATGGATAGGTGGAGGATCTGTTATACTTCCCGGTGTCACCATAGGCGATAATACCACAATTGGAGCAGGCAGCATAGTTACCAAATCTATTCCTGCAAATTGCCTGGCAGTGGGATCCCCATGTAAGGTAATCAGAAATTTATAACAAATTCCGGCTAAAATATCCACAATAAAATATACCTTTGTATTGTAAAAATCTTTTATGACTACTAAATATAAGAATATATTGGTGCTGTAAATAGCCCGTAATCTATTTATTTTTAATTTATTACAGGTTATCCATTCCGTCTTTTCCGAATCATTCTTTTTCGGAAACGTTTTCATTTTTCCCTAATTTATAAAATTACATGTCGTTACAGAATGAATACGAAATTCTTCTGTGGTGATATAAAAATATTACAGCAATGAGTAAAGATATTCAATATATTCACGAATTTGATTTTAGTTTAATCAGTAGTTTTTTCAAACGTATAGACAGGCAAGGGCCCGGAAGTCCGCAAGTAACAAAAAGAGCGCTTAGCTTTATCGATAATTTGCCTGTGGTTTCAAGAATTGCCGACATAGGTTGTGGTTCGGGAGGACAAACAATAACGCTGGCCGAAAATGCAGAAGCTCATATTACTGCTCTCGATCTTTTACCCGATTTTGTAGCTAAGCTGAATGGTAAAATTAAAGACCTGAAACTTGAAAACAGGATTGAGACGATAGAAGGATCGATGGCTGCCCTACCCTTCTCTGATGGTGAACTTGACCTCATTTGGGCAGAGGGTTCCATATACAACATAGGCTTTGAAAAAGGGCTGTGCGAATGGCATCGTTTCCTGAAAGATCATTGTTATATCGCAGTATCGGAAGCATCTTGGTTAAGAGATAATCAACCTGCTGAAATTCAGGAATTTTGGCAAAATGATTATCCTGATATTGATACTGTTTCCAATAAGGTGAAGATTATGGAAAAAGCTGGGTATGTTCCGGTAGCACATTTCGTTTTACCGGAGGATTCATGGATCAAAAATTTTTATGAACCTATGCCTCCTGCTATGGAATCATTTTTAAAAGAACATGACTATAGCATAGGGGCAAAAGAGTTTGTGAAACTTATGCAACATGAAATAGATATGTATATGAAATACAAAGAGTATTATGGGTATGTATTTTATATAGGCAAAAAGATTTAATGATATGATGGTTATTGAAACATCTCGTTTAAGGGTAATTCCTTTGAGTTTGGAGCTATTTCAATGTATGTTGCAGGATTATACTTCTATGGAAAATCGATTGAATCTGGCGCCTTCCGGTTACTTGTTCGATAATGATATGCGACGGGCAATGGAATATATGTATAGCAAGGCTCTTGAGCATCCCGATGAATATATATGGCATACAAACTGGCAGATAATATTGAAATCGGAAAATAGATCTATAGGCAGCGCCGGATTTAAGAATGTTCCGGACGAGAATGGATTTGTCGAGGTAGGGTATGGGATACATGGCGCATATGAGGCAAACGGCTATATGACCGAAGCTTTATCGGCACTTTGCCGGTGGGCTTTCGGCCAGTCGGATGTAAAGGGAGTGATTGCCGAAACATTGAAGGATAATGAGGCTTCACAAAGAGTATTGTGCAAAACAGGATTTACCCGGTACCAAGAAACGGAAACGGCTTTTTGGTGGAGAAAAACTTACAACAAGACAATGAAAATACGACAAGAAACGGATAAGGATTATCCTGAGATATATGATTTAATCAAAACCGCATTTGAGACTGCTCAGGTGAAAGATGGCGATGAACAGGACTTTGCTTTGCGTCTGCGGAATAGTAAACGTTATATTCCGCAATTAGCCTTGGTAGCTGAAGAGGGTGGGGTACTGATCGGGCATATTATGCTTACTCATACTTATGTAGAACAGCCGGATGGAAGAAAATTTGGAGCATTATTAGTTGCTCCTTTGTCCGTGCTTTTAGAATACAGGAGTAGGGGAGTGGGCTCGGCTCTCATGAACGAGGCTCTTAGAATAGCAAGAGATATGGATTACACAGCCGTATTTTTATGTGGCGATCCTGGATATTATGGCAGGTTTGGATTTGTAGCTTCAGCCAGATATGGAATTGTGAATGTGAACAATGTCCCTGAGCAGTATATGTTAGCTTATGAGCTGTTCCCTGATGCTTTGGAAGATGTTTCAGGGACTATAAATTGTGTATGATATATAAAAACAGAAGGTATCCGCAGTCTGTGATATCTTCTGTTTATTTTTTTATAGACAGGAAATCGAAGTATGCTACCCATATTGCTTGGGCCTTTAGCAGGTTTTTGAGGCAGCTTTCTACTTTTTTGCAATGATGCAGGGTTATAACGTGCTGTCTTTTGTCTTTCTTATGGGTGAGACATATCCATAAAAATATCTCGGTACAAAACATGACGATCAGTATAGAGGCGATAGTGCAATATAGGGTAAAGGTATTAAGGGTGGAGCTAAATATCAGGCCGGCAATGCATCCGGCCAATAATAAAACTGTAATAATGATGGCTAAGGTCAGAAAGTGGAATTTACGTTTTGTGTTCATATGTAAAATCTGGTCGGGTAAAAGTAGATTATATGGTTTGCATATACAATAATTGGGAGATAATAATCTATTATTCTGATTTTTAATCCGGTAAAACGTATCTTCATAAAAAAATGTTTCATGTAAAAATCGTTTTTATCGCAGAATGTGTTAATTTTGAAATATTATACCATACATAAAACAAAAATTATGAGCGAAGAGGTTATAAAGAACAGTACAAAGCATCAGGGCAGAAATGTAAGATTTTCAAGGGAATTCAGGGGATTGTCGCAATTCGATCTGGCCGATAAGATAAATAAACACCAAAGCGATATATCCAGAATAGAGAATCAGCAAGCGGTAGATGATGAAATACTCGACCAGATTGCACTGGCGTTGGAAGTAAGCGCGGATTTTTTAAAGAACTTCGATTTCGGTGAGACAGCAAAGACTTTTAATAATTATTCAGCAGATACGCATACTAATACATTTAGTGAAAATTCTAATGGTACAGTAAACCAACAAACTCAAGGAGAGCAAGAGAATAATATAATCAATAATTTTCCATTGGATGATTATAAGGAACTCACCGAGAAATTTCTTGATATGCAGCGAAAATTGCTCACCGAGAAATCGAAAATGGAAGTAGAAAACGCTTTATTGAAAGAGCAAATAGAACTCTTGAAGAAGAAATAAGTTGTATTTTACAACCGGTTTTGTTGTATAATACCCGGCAAGGATTTGTACAACACCCACAGGGGATATACAATAAAAATACCGCTTTGCATCTAAATACAAAGCGGTATTTTAATTTTTTCAACTTGCTTATTACCAGCATTTCCAGTTGTCTCACCAGGATTCGAACCTAGACAGGCAGTACCAAAAACTGCAGTGCTACCATTACACCATGAGACAATACCATTGTCTATAAGGCGGTACAAAAGTATACGTTTTTTTGTAAAAAACAAAAAAACCTGTTGTTTTTTTACCATTGAAGAGAAGTATAATATATTTTGTCCATGTTTTTATTGATAAGATATTTTCATTTTTATCACAAATTGTGAAATTTCTTTCTAATATTTTCATTTTTGAGAAAAAATTGCTGTAACTTGATAAATAATGTATAACAAAAAATTTTTATTAAATAAAAAAGTTCACTAAGTTCGTACAGAATTTGTTATTGCTCTTTTTCTTGTTTTAACGCTGAATTTCGACATTTTAAATGAGTTGAAAGGATAGTCTTCTTTGCGTATTATTTTTTGCTCTATGGCTTTATTAAAAGCACTGCGAAGCGTTCTGAACAATAGGCTCATTGTAGTTTCAGCATTATTTCTGCTTATAAGCCATTTTTCATACTGATTAAGCCATTCTAAATCAATTTCAGAGAATAGGAAATCGAGATTATTTGTTTCTTTAAAAGACTTTAGCGAGTTGAAAGAGTTTCTATAAATAGACGCATTACCAACTTTGTTAATACTTTTATAGTAAGCAATCAATTCACTATAAAACTCTTGTACTGTTTTATTTGTTAAAGTCTGTTTAGTAGCTTTAATTAAACTGGATGCAGTATAATTCTTTTGAGATACTTTGAACTCTAATACTTGTGTCTGATATTCAGATTCTTTGTCTAAAATAATCTTCTTAATATAGTCTTTATTAGGGCAATTTGTTTTCGGTTCATTCTTCTTAAAATCCCAATTTTTGGGATGAACGGATATACCCAAACTGATATATTTACGCTTTCCGTTCTTTGTTACCCTTAACATGATTGGATGTTCGCCGTTTGATAGTGTCTTTGATTTGTAACAAACCGCATTAATAGTAGCGTTCATGATGTTTTTTCGGTTTACATCATGGTTTACATTTACCGCTGAAAAGTCAATATTATGGAAAGAAAAAAGACACCCACATTTCTGTAAGTGTCTCTTCATCAGAGCGGAAGACGGGGCTCAAACCCGCGACCCTCAGCTTGGAAGGCTAATGCTCTATCAACTGAGCTACTTCCGCAAAGTATGAGTGGGCAGTGAAGGATTCGAACCTCCG
>JAITVH010000068.1 GCA_031285905.1 Prevotella sp. | reverse complement strand
AGGGTGCGGTCGGCATTAGTGGTTATGCTCTTTCCCTTTTCAAAATTCTGCTGCTCGTCCACCGTTAGCGGATTCACTCTGACGCCCAATTTTATAATAGATGATTTCTCATTCACATTCTCGGCTTCATTTATCAATGCCCATCCTATACTGCTTGTGCCTAAATCTAAACCCAATACTTTTTTCATAATCTAATAATTAGCTTTTAAAGATAATTATTTTTAACAATTCCTTGTGTTTTTCGAAGAAAAAAATTACATTTGCAAAACAAATTGAAAGCTTATCACAATAAGGATTATTCCGTTGTGAAAACATTTAAGGCGGGAAGTAATTCTCGCCTTTCTTTATCGTTTTTTCAAAAACCCAAACAAGTAAAATCTACTCTCTTTAGCAAAAATATTATCATTATCGATCCGTCCTGAAAGGAGCAACCGGATAACCGGACAAACCTTTTAAACTACCTTCAGGATTATCTGCCCATCCATAACGGGCAGTTACCGGCATTCTTACAAAAGGCGATCTCAATATCACTTCATTTCCATTTATTGTAGCCAGAGCTGAATAATAAATGTTATCAGGTCCGGTTATAATAAAGCCTTTTACATGTTCATCTGCCGCAGAGTATAAACGGCTATCAAAAACCAGAGTCAATGAATCTCCCGATATATAATAATCTATAAGAATCGGAGCTTTTAAAGATACATCTTTCCGATATGTCTGCGACAGAGCTAAGTTCGCCAACCTGTTTGCCACCGCCTGCTTATTCTTGGGGTGTATATCCTTAGCCTCTCCCAAATCAATAGCAACCGCCATTCCTGTATTATTCAGATGCAAAGCCTGAGCCTGAGCTTCTCTCAGTAACGCCCATTTCGAATCGGGTTGCACAGCTTTATAATCCATAAAATTTGCCAGTTGCACAAAATAGAAAGGGAGTTCTTGTCCCCACCGGTTCCTCCAATCCATTATTAATGCCTTAAACAAATTAGAATATTTGTCAGCCCTGTCTACATTGGCTTCTCCTTGGTACCAGATAACACCTTTGATAGGAAACTTTGTAAATGGATGAACCATTTTATTATACAGGACTGTGGGATAACTCGAACTTTCAGGTGAAACGGGCATCTGTGGAAAATCGTCTTTCGACAGACCGATTTTGTAACTCCATGTTCCGGATATCGGTATTTTCTTTTCATCTACCTTAACGAATAAATTTTCAGGTTCACCATGAATTCCTCCCTCTCCCGTATGATCTGTAACACGTATTGTAATCAATCCTTTACTTCCCTCGACTAAATGACCGGGGATTATGTACTTTCGGGGAGTCATATAACCTTCTCCTGTAGCTATCTGTACTCCATTATAATATGTAATATCTTCATCGTCAATCATACCCAAGCTAAGTTCGATATCTTTCCCTTGCCAATCAGTCGGTATATCTATTTCCTTTTGGAACCATACAATACCATCAAAATTCTCCAATCCTCGATATTCCCAATATCCGGGAAGATCCATCCGAAAACAATCACTTCCTGTCTGCAACGAAGAAATCCATTGAGGAACACTATTCACGAATCCTTTATCTTTATCTGCCAACATTTTATATCTGTCATTCATTTCCTGTTGATATACCTGTTGTAATCTTTTCTTGTCAAAGCTATATTGCGACATTACAGCAGTTTCCCGCTGATATCCGTCTACATGTTGAAGGGTACTATGGCTTGTCCATGCTTCGGCAGGAGTACCACCCCACGTACAGTCAATGACTCCAATCGGAACACCCAGATCATTCCACAACCGGTGGGCATAAAAATAAGCTATTGCCGAGAACTCCGGAACTGTAGTCGAATTGCATTCTTGCCACCCACCCATATTTACATCAACATCGTCTGAAGGTATCAGCGCTGTTGCTTTTTTTACTTGCAGCAGGCGAACAGAAGGATAATTAGCATCCTTTATTTCTTGTTCATAATTCAATACCTTCCCCCATCCGCCCACGGGCATTTCCATATTAGATTGTCCCGAGCAAAACCAAATATCTCCAACCAAAACATTATTCAGGATAAGTAAATCTCCGTCCGAGACGGTAATCCGGTATGGTCCCCCGGCATCAGGAGTAGTAATTTTAATACTCCAAACGCCATTTTTATCTGCTTTAGCCGTATATTCTTTATCATTCCACCCTGTTTGTAATACCACATCCTTATTTGGCTCCGATTTTCCCGGAAAGGTTAATATGCTATTTCGCTGTATTACCATATTATCGGAAAAATACGCAGGCAGCAACGTTTTTGAATACGAATTACATGTAATACCGCCCAAAAGAAAACAGAAAATAATGACGTAAACCCTGTATGACCTCATAATATGATAAAAATTATATTGAACCTCTGTTTGATTATACTCACAATGAAAAGGAATGCAAATTACACAATCTAAAATTGGGAGCCATCAATGTCTGCAACTCTGTTTTATAATCGGCTATATTGTCGAAGAACCGTCGGATTGCCTGTCTGAACAATTCTTTTGTCCGATAGAAGCTACCGACTTGGAATCTGTATAAACCAGTCCTTTGAGCTCTGAACGTAACAGACTTATCTGTTGACTCGAAAGCATACCCCAATAGCCTTGATGGCGATTCTCCAGAAAGGAATCCAAACCCAGTTTCTTATAACTGTTCCAGTAACGATAAACTGTGGATATATCTATTCCCAACGAATCAGAAACCGTTTCTACGGATAAACCATTGGAGAGCATCAGCAGACCGGTTACCTTGATATACCCCTTGCCGCTCACGTTACGCTGATAACGCCGCAATGTATCTATATCGGATATCGGTAGATCGTATCTCATAATGCAAAGGTCTGTATTTTGTCGCAATTTCGCAAATCAATTACTTTGGAGTATAAGAAGTTGGGCGAGTTTAAGTCCATATCGGATGCCAAACGCTTTGCCAACGATAGCGGAGAGGTCGGGGTATTCAACCTCATTGGCGACAAGTATCGGGACAGTTGGTATGTTCCCATGTACATCAATGATTGATATGTGTTCGGGCGGATTTTTCCGCCCGCTACTCTTTCCATGACTGCTTAATCTCCGGGGGAGAAAGTAGCAAAAAGCCGTTTCTTAAAACATTTGACAGGGAGAATTTTTATCCCCTATTTGTATTTATCTTGTTTATTTTCATCTGATTAATGTAAATTATTGCAGATTAAACTCCAACGGCACATTGATTTTGATATTAAAATTCCGTCCTCTATTATAAATATCATTTGTTTTATAACGCGACAGGTGGTCGTAATACGTTTCGTTCAAGAGATTATTTGCAGATATATTCAATTGAACTGCACCAAATTCAAGAATAACACCTGCGTTCAATAGATTGTAGTCAGGTGTAGAGATTTCATTGAGGGCAACCTTGTTTTGTGCAAACGAATATATATTTTGCAGATAAGCGGAGAATCTTTTTATTGTTTTGTTGAAAGAAAAACCGGCACTGACCATTGCATTTATTTTTTGCGAAGGCATTAACGCCAAATCATTGTGTTGCGTATCCTGCCCAAAGGTACTACTGTAAGAACCTTCAATATGCAGCCAGTCTAATGGGTGCGGGTGCAAATGAAAACCCGCTTCTCCGCCATACAAAAAGGCATCGCTTTGCGTATAATTAAAAACAGGAATACCCTCTATCTCATCGGCAGCCGGTTGCAGATAAATGTAGTTGCGGATATAGTTGAAGTACGGATTGACAAAAAACTCAATGTGCTTGGCATTGTAATTTAGCGATGCATCTAACTGGTAACTGTTTTCGGTTTTTAGTCCAAGATTACCGATTTCATACCGATTCGTTCCATGATGAATGCCGTTACTTAGCAACTCATACATATTTGGTGCACGAAAGCCGGAAGACAGGTTCAATCGAAAAGATATATTATCGACAATGGGCTGGTATATCCCGGTGGAAAAATTAAAGGAATAGTATTGTTTTTCAATTGTTTTGCCTGAAATATAGC
>JAITVH010000053.1 GCA_031285905.1 Prevotella sp. | reverse complement strand
CAATACGAGGCAGGGCCAGCGCACTACCATTGAGCGTGTGAACTAATTGTATTTTCTTATCTGCATTGCGATAGCGGCATTTCAGCCTGTTTGCCTGATAACTTTCAAAGTTGGAAACAGAACTCACTTCCAGCCATCTCTTCTGAGCAGCGGAAAACACTTCAAAGTCGAAAGTAAGAGCCGATGTGAAGCTCATATCGCCACCACACAGGCGAAGTATACGCCACGGAAGCTGAAGTTCTTCGACCAATGATTGAACATGGGCAACCATTTCCTTTAACGACTCATACGAATGTTCGGGTTTATCTATCCGCACAATCTCTACTTTATCGAACTGGTGTAAACGATTTAGCCCCCTTACGTCTTTGCCGTATGACCCGGCCTCACGGCGGAAACATGCCGAATATGCCGTATTCATCACAGGGAAATCCTTTTCTTCCAAAATAACGTCCCTATATATGTTAGTCACAGGCACTTCTGCTGTAGGTATCAAATACAAATCGTCTGCTGTAGCGTGATACATTTGCCCTTCTTTGTCAGGCAACTGTCCTGTACCATAGCCAGATTCCGCATTCACTACATATGGCGGCTGCACTTCCAGATAACCGGCATCACGGGCCTTATCCAGAAAATAATTGATTAATGCCCGTTGCAAACGTGCTCCTTTACCTTTGTAGACAGGAAATCCCGCACCTGATATCTTAACGCCAAGTTCAAAATCAATCAGATCGTATTTCTTTGCCAACTCCCAATGGGGTAATGCATCTTCTCCCAAATCGGGGATAACGCCTCCGTTCTTTTCTTCTACATTGTTTTCAGCCGTACGACCTTCCGGCACTTCACCGGATGGGATATTGGGTATTTGCACAAGCAAATCCTGCAAATCCTGTTCTGCCTGCCGCAATGCATCTTCTAATATTTTATTTTCGCCTTTCATTTCGGCCACTTTGTTTTTAGCAGCTTCTGCATCAGACTTTTTACCTTCTTTCATCAGTTGTCCTATATGCTTCGAAAGGCTATTAGCCTCCGAAAGGCTGGCATCGAGGGCCGTTTGTGTCTTTTTTCGCGTTTGGTCAATCTCGAGAACCTTTGCGATTATATCTTTTGCTTCGAAATGTTTTTTAGCCAGTTTTTTGATTACCAGCTCCGGATTTTCACTAATCGTTTTCAGCGTCAACATATATCTGATTTTTATTTAAAGCGCAAAGTTATAAATAATTCAAGAATCTTACTGGACATATCGGCTTTTTTATATCTTTATCACTATTGTGTAAGCAGGAAAGGATTTGGTGAATTATTTTTTTCAAATTTATCTATAATAAGTGAATGTGTCAACAAGCTAATATGCCGATGTGCCAATGAAGTGAAAATAAAAAAGGTCTTTGAAAAAATTGAGTAAAAAGTGTAACCTTTGTTACCTTTTAGTTAAAATTATAATTGACAAGTAAGTGAGTCGTAAATAATGAAATAGAGAAATTGACAAAGTCGAATATAAATTCATCATTTTTCATTCTCAATTTCTGTTACCTTTGTTACTTTTTAGTTAAAAAATATGGGTAGTATAACGTATGCAAATCATACATATAAATAATAACCTCTAAAAGCACAAAACTATGTCGGATAAGGAAACAACAATGAGAGACCTTGAGTCTAAAGAAAAACTAGGAGAAATATTAAAAAGTCTACTGGAAGGCCTCAACGCAGAAGATGCCGAGCAATATGACTGGTATTGCATGCTCTATCCCGAAGTGGAAGATTATGAATATGAAGAATATCGTGGAAGTGAACATGTGATAGCAGCAAAAGCGATACAGCATCCCGAACTGCATCCTCTGATGGTGCAAATAGTAGAGAAAGTTACTGGAATAGCAAATGAAATAGGTGAGCTATGGAATGATGAAGAAGACCATGCCGCTGCCGGATTTGCGCGCGAACTGGCTGTATATAATAAAAAGTATGCGCCACTATATGCCCAGTACCTGGCAACAAACGACCTGAATCACGAAGTCTACCAAAGTGAAGATATATGGGATATCCTTCACGAAAAAGAATGGGATAAAGATATTTATCCGATAGTGGTATCCCGGGTATTTACTCCGGGACAACATGGCAGGGAAGACTGGGCAGGGTTCTGCGAATCGGGTTTAACTGAAGCCTTGATGAAAGATGGCGAGATGGATGTCTTCTTTGATGTAATCAGGCAATTCTTTGATGAGAAATGGGGCTTAGACTACGGGCACTCCGTTCGATTCGGCCATTTTGGTGAATTAGCCGAGATGATCTATCCGGATGATGAGAACAAGGCCAAAGATATGAATGACAGATTTGAGTCGATGTATGAATAGGTCTAAACAGAAAGAGAGGCACTGCTAATCAGTACCTCTCTTCTTTAAAACCAAACTTCATTATCCTATCATTTACCCAAAGCGGTTTTCATCTTTTTATCGGCTTTCCATATCCTGTATTTTACTTCATAACCTTGTGGAGCGTAAATTACGATAGGCAGCTTACTGTTATACCTTATGATTTGGGTTTCTCCCGAAACAAACCTGTCTTCTTTAGGCTTGTTGCAAGCCATCATAGTGGAACGTGTCTGTCCATCCGATGTAAACTCATAATAGTTGTATCCCCATCCCTGCAGGTCTTTCTCTTCAAGTTTGCCCATAAGAGAATGGTGGTTACAGTCTACATTCATCACTTTACCTGGTATTATTTCTACCTTATATAAAGACTCATCCGATTGTTTTTTCAGTTCTATCACATACCTTACCATTCCTTCGGCTGCCGCAGGAAACGGCTCAAGCATCTTTTCCAACGATTGTTTTTCCTGTGCATTCATCATTGTAGAGAAAGAAATTAGAATTCCCATTGAAAAGAGAATCAGTGCTGTTTTCGTTAATTGTTTCATGTTTTCTTATTTTAAAATTCAATAATATTTCTATTATAACACATCTCATAGATGAATGTTCTATCGAAAATGTACAAATCGTCTTTATTTTTTAAGTTAATTTAATCTTCCAATCTAAATATTGTGTAAATTTCTATCTTCAAATGAGAAAAAAGAAAAGTGATAAAAGCAGCTAATAATGAAGAATGTAGGCAAATTATACATTTCGTTTTATCGGGAAATATCCTTTGTTCATCGATTTTTGGTTGTAATTAGCAAACATAGCATCTACTTTTGCTATACGAACAAATTAAAACATCTATGAATATGGAAACCGATACTAACAAAAACGACTTATTAAAAAGAGGGAGAAGTTATCATGACAGAGGTGCGATAGGCTTCGCTCTTTTTCTGGTACTCTTTGGAGTCATCTTGCTATTATTCAATCTGGGTATTATTCCTCGAGATTACAAACCTATACTTATATCATGGCAAATGCTGCTGATTGTGATAGGGCTGTGGTCTCTGATAAAAAGGAATATCACATCAGGCATAATATTAATATTGATAGGGGGCTTCTTTATCTATCCTAAACTATGCCACTTGTTTCCTGAATACCTGAGTTGTATAAGCATCGACATCAGGACATACTGGCCTATATTATTAGTTGTGGTAGGAGTAATATTGATCTTTAAAAGAACATCCTCAAAAAATACGAATTTTCATATTAATGAAAGACATGAATGGACTGCCGCTGACAGAGATCAAACAAACGGTACCAACTTCAGTGACACCGATTATATAGACAAGAATAAAATGTTTGGCAGTTCGCATCAAATCGTATTGTCCGACAATTTCAAAGGCGGAGAAGGAAACATTATGTTTGGCGAATTGATAATAGATTTACGGAAAGCTAAATTAGCTGACGGGATAAACCAACTGGAGCTTAATGTTATGTTTGGAAGCATAGTTTTGTATGTGCCTGATGATTGGGCTATAGAGTTGAAGAGTAGTAGTATCTTTGGGTCATTCGAAGACAAACGTCATCACCGTGAAATGCCCCAAAGTAATGCTCCGAGACTGATTGTAAAAGGCAGCGCAATGTTTGGAGGCGGTGAAATAAAGAACTAATATAATCGGATAATGGAAAATCAACGCTTGATATACATACATATCTTTATTGCAATTGCTACCGCTCTAGTATTATATATATGTACAAAACCTGTACTGGATATCAATCAGTCGGTTATCATTACCGATGTAGCCATATCGGGAGTAATATTGTCAGGCTTGATTTTCATCTTAAAAAACATTGTAAAATATACATATTCATCATTACTTCACTTCCGCCAGCAAATTATCAATACAATAGCGTTAGCTATCCTATTTGTCATATGCTGGCTGGGAGTTGAATATCTTATCATCTACACTATTTTTGATACCAATGAATGGAATATGCTTCTCACCATTATTCCGTTCAAGGTAGCGATAGCCATCCTTATATATATACTAATCAAGATTATTTACAGTAAAGAGGAGGAAGCCGACGACGAGGCTATAAATATGGAGAAGGACTATCCGAAAATCGAAAATAAGGAAACATCTACCATCCCGGAAATAGTAGAACGCATAACCGTAAAGAGCGGACAAAAAATAGAAATCATACCAATCTCAGAAATTGTACATATACAGGCCGAAGGCGATTATGTGATGATATATTCCCTGAAAGGCAAATTTTTGAAAGAGCAAACTATGAAGTCACTGGAAAGTACCCTGCCTTCCGATAGATTCGTCCGCATTCATCGCTCTAACATTATCAATGTCAACTTTATTGCACAGATCGAACTTTTCGACAAGCAAAGTCAGTTACTAAAGCTAAAAGACGGCACACACATAAAGATCAGCCAAGCCGGATACCGCAACCTAAAGGCAAAGCTAGGATTATAAACAGGCTAATCCTCCGACTATCCACCAATCAACCACCTTCAAGCATAAACCATCCTAAAGAATAATATTATTTAGTTATATTATTCCTCTTATTTTATCTTCCTCTTGTTTTTTATATAAAAAAAATAAGAATCAATCAATTTATTTGAATATTTTTGTATTTAATCAAACAATTGCAATTAAAAGATTTATCATAATTATATTGTAATTATAATACACAAAAGCAGGTTTTATCTTATTCTACCCATTTTATTTTTGTTATTAGCTTATTGTAAATGTTTATAATAAGAAGAGATAGTGATCATGATAATTCATTGTGGAATCGCTTTTTAGCAGGAGACGATGACGCTTTTTGCCATATTTACGAAAAATATGCCAGAAATCTCATAGCCCAGGGGTTACAATTCTCATCTGACAAAGAATTTGTAAAAGACTGTATTCACGATATATTTGTAAAGATATACGATAACAGGGCGAACCTGAAACCTGTACAAAACCTGAAAGTCTACCTCTTCGTTGCGCTTAGAAACAGCATCATAACAGCCCTGAAAAAACAAAAGATATGGATAGACGAATTGGATGAAGGCACCACCAACACATCCGATTATAAAACAGTGGAGGAAGACTTCATCCGCATAGAGACAGAATCGCGGCAGGATTACTTTATCAAGGAAATATTATCCATACTCACCATCCGCCAGAAAGAGGTTGTATATTACCGCTTTATAGAATCGATGAGCATCGATGAAATAAGCGACCTGATGGCGATGAATTACCAATCGGTGCAAAACCTACTCCAACGGTCGATAAAAAAAATAAGAGATTTTATAAAAAAAAGCAAAAAAGTGAGTATAAATTATAGATGAGATAGTCCTTTCTACAGAAAAGCATTTATACTATCACTATGATAAGCCATAATAGACATTCTGACAGGGACTATTCCAATCATACTTTTGAAGACTTTCTTCAGGATGATTTTTTCATATCCTCGGTCACCAGTCCGAATGAAGAATCATCAGCATTTTGGGAAGACACGCTGAGGAATAAGAAGATCAACGAAAAAGATTTTGAAGAAGCAAAAGCCTTCCTTATAAAATCAGCCTCGGATATAAACAATCTGGTTTCGGATGAAGATATATCATCCCTCTGGAACAATATATCTGTCTCTATTACCAGAAATAAGCTTAAGGCAAAACAACGGATAAGAAAACGATTATATATTGCGATAGGAGTAGCAGCCGGAATAGCGGCGATTTTCATGAGCATTCCCTTTCTTAAGCCGGACACCCAAAAACTACAGGAAAAAGAATTCCTCACATATGTAGACAACAACTACCCTGTCTCGTTAGACAGCCTGACCGACATACAACTGGTATTGTTAGTAAGGTTCGACCACAAAGAATCCAGCATAGTATATGACTCTGCCGAAATAATAATATCGGATAAAGAAACCATACGTAAAGAGCCTAAATCCGCTGCATATCATCAGTTGATGGTACCAAAGGGCAGACGTTCGACACTCAGGTTATCCGATGGTACATTTCTATATGTAAACTCAGGAACAATAGTATCCTATCCGGTCGAGTTTACGGAAAAAACAAGAACCATCTATATCAATGGAGAAGCGTATCTTGACGTACACCATGATACACATCACCCGTTCGTGGTAAAAACATCCCAAGTTGACATTCAGGTTCTTGGCACGCAATTTAATGTGATGGCTTACGACGATGACGATAATAAGCAGATTACCCTTGCAGAAGGGTCGGTAAAAATATTGTCGAACGATAAAGATAATGGAAAAGGCATAATCCTGAAGCCATCCGAAATGTACCAATATAACAATGGAAAGACAAACATATCAAAAGTAGACCTTATCAAATATACCTCATGGAAAGACGGCATATACTATTTCGATAGCGAAAGATTAGATGCTATAATGAAAAGGTTATCCAGATACTATGGAACCAGCATCACATTCGACGACCGTATAGCCAGCCTCAAGTGTTCCGGCAAGATGGATTTGAAAGATGACCTCACAGATGTATTAAACGGGTTGGCATTCTCCTTCCCTATCAAAATAAATAATGAAAATGAAAATTACCATATAACCCGAAAACAGATGTGACTTCTTCGGGAAGAATCGCAGATGTACAGGAATCAAAAAACCGGATGACATCGCCAAACACCATCCGGTCAATGATCTAATTAGTCAATATGTTGTATAATGTTAACCAATAAATCATTACAAAAGTATGAAAAAAATAACAGACTCAGTTTAAAATAATGCTAATACTAGAGTAGCACTCCTGACTATGAAGCTTACGACATTTTTTCTCATTCTTATGATGGGTATTTCTTTTGCTCATAACAGTTATTCACAGACTATATCTTTGAGCCTCAATTTGAAGAACAAAACAATAAAAGAGGTCTTCACAGAGATAGAGAAAAAAGGTGAGTATATATTCTTATATAATGATGAAACGCTGGATAGCAAAAGAGTGGTGTCTATAAACGTAGAAAATAAGACTATAGATAAAATCTTGGATAAATTATTCGAAAATACAGGGAACATCTACAAAATATCTGACAGACAGATATTCATATCTCAAAAGGATGCAAGTGAAAACACGTCGCATCCCACCTCTTTGCTAGCAGACAAGTTCTATGTGAAGGGAAATGTGACAGATATGAAGGGGGAACCACTTATAGGAGTCACCGTCAGGTTGAAAGATAATCCAACCATAGGTGTGATAACAGACACTGATGGGAACTATATTATTAGTGTAGACGAACCAAAATATAGTGTACTCGAATACAGATATGTAGGATTTATAGCTAGAGAAGAAACCATTGGCGAAAGAAAAATCATCAATATTATATTACAAGAAGATGTTGGCCAGTTAGAAGAAGTCATAGTAGTAGGATATGGCACACAAAAGAAAGAGTCTGTAGTAGGGGCTATCACAACTATAACCCCGAGACAATTAAATATGGGTACCACCCGCTCGCTGAGTAATAATCTGGCCGGAAATGTAGCCGGCATAATCGGGGTACAACGTTCGGGGGAACCCGGATACGATAATTCGGAATTCTGGATTCGGGGTATTAATACTTTCGGGCCAAACAGGACACCACTAGTTCTGGTAGACGGTATAGAAAGGTCGATCAATAACATCGATATAAATGAGATAGAAACATTCTCTGTATTAAAAGACGCTGCTGCCAGTGCAATATATGGAGTGCGGGGAGCCAACGGGGTGATACTGGTTACCACCAAAAGAGGGAAAGTAGGCAGAACAGTGATTAACATAAAAGCTGAGCACTCTGTCAGTCAGCCTGTAAAATTACCGGAATTTCTGAACTCGGTAGATTATCTGCAACTGGTAAGAGACCTTGCCATACAGGATGGTGCCCAATCGGCATACAACGAGGAGTATATAAACATGTTCAGAACCCGGTACGATGAAGAACTATATCCGGATGTAAACTGGGTGAAAGAATTAACGAAAAACCAAGCTAACAACACCCGGGTATCGCTAGATATCAGCGGTGGTACGGAAAAACTGCGCTACTCCTTTGTTGCAGCATATTTCCATGAAGACGGGATAATGAAAAGAGACAAAAACCAATCTTGGGACTCGAGCTTGCGCATCAATCGTTTCAATATGCGTTCAAATGTCGATATGGACATCACTCCCTCCACGCTATTGAGATTCAATATAGGAGGATATTTGCAGCGAAGAGTAGCCCCGGCACACGAAGAGGGGATCGATTACATATTTTCGCAAGCATTTTCTACACCTCCGTTTGTGCATCCTACTATATACAAAAATGGCAAAATACCCCAACGAATAAACAGGAGTAACCCTTGGGCAATATCTACACAGATGGGATTTGACAGGAGTACACAAAGCAAACTGGAATCTTCTTTTTCTGTAGAACAAGATCTAAGAATTATCACTCAGGGATTAAAAGCCAAAGGAATATTCTCCTACGATTATCTTTCACAAAACGGAGTGAGAAGACACAAAACACCAATATACTATGTTCCGGCAACCACCAGAAATCCCGAAACAGGCGAACTGAATCTCTCTGACGGATCAATCGGACAGGAATTTCTGGTTACTGTTCCTACCCACGATTGGGGCAACAACAGTATGTATCTGGAAGCCAGTTTAAACTATGACCATGCATTTGGCGACCATGCCGTCAATGGTCTGCTATTATATAACCAGACAGACTATGACGTAGGCGAAGCATTGCCTTTCCGCCATCAGGGCTTTGCAGGTCGTGCCTCATACACATTGAAAGGATGCTACATTGGCGAATTCAATTTTGGATACAATGGCTCCGAGAATTTTGCGAAAGGCAAACGCTTTGGATTTTTTCCTTCTGTTTCCGCAGGATGGATCATGTCCGAAGAACCATTTATGAGAGGCATTAGGAATACCATCCACAAAATAAAATTCAGAGTATCTCACGGTCTTGCCGGAGACGACCAATTAGCCGGAGGCAGGCGCTTTGCCTATATCACAACAATAAATAGCACCGGAGGATATGACTGGGGAGTCGGAACCGGTTTTTACCATAGAGATGGGCGTAGAGAAGGCGATATCGGTGTCGCTAATTTAACATGGGAAACTGTTGCAAAAACAAATTTTGGACTGGAGTTAGGCTTCTTCAATTTTATGGAATTACAAGTCGATGTATTCCAGGAAAAAAGGAAAGATATCTTTATGAAGCGTAATAACTTCCCTAATTCTGCCGGGTTTGCAGAAACCCCATGGGCAAACTTTGGTAAGGTTACCAACCAGGGATTTGAAATAGCTTTGGATATCAATAAGCAGATCAATAAAGATTGGAACATTAGCGCTAGAGCTAATGTAACCTATGCTAAAAATAAAGTGACCGAGAATGATGAAGATATAGGTAAGGTAGGGACACACCGTTCTTCATTAGGAAAACCTGTTGATCAAATCTTCGGATTAGTAGCAGACGGATTATTTACAGAAGAAGATTTCGCTGACCTCGAAAACGGGACACTAAAGGATGATATCCCTGTACACAAATATAGTGATCGTGTTTATCCGGGAGACATCAAATATGTCGATCTGGATGGAGATGGAGAAATAACAGATAAAGATATGACTGCCTTGAAAGGGACAAAGAACCCCGAAATTGTATACGGATTCATACTGAATACCACATACAAAGGATTTGATTTCGGTCTATTCTTTCAGGGTAACGGACGCACTTACCGGATGATAGGACGTGGTACCGATTTCTTGCCTGGCGCCAATATGGGCACTACAGGCAATATATACAGTAATGCTTCGGATGCATGGACTATAGAGAATCCCCGGCACGATGCATTCTATCCCCGATTGCATTATGGGTACAATGCCAACAATCATAAAACCTCTAGCTGGTGGCTGAAGAATATGAGTTTGCTGAGGTTGAAGAATATAGAATTTGGATACACATTTCCCAAAGTACTTACAAGACAGGCATCTATCAACCATGCGAGGATATTTTTACGGGGAACCAATCTTCTCACCTTTTCCAAGTTTAAGCTATGGGATCCTGAAATAGATTCTCCTGACGACAATGGATTAAGATATCCGATTATGAAAACATACTCTGTAGGCTTAGAAATTACATTCTAAAGAAATAATAAGGAAAGTATTATGAACTCGAACATAATTAAATATATAATTTTATCACTGATCATCCTTCTGTTGGTCGGTTCTTGTTCCGACTTTCTGGACAAATCGCCGGACGACCAGCTGACCTTAGAGATGGTGTTCAATGATAAAACACGAACAGAAGATTGGTTGGCAGGTGTTTATAATGCCATCCCTGACCCTTATTTTCCTATGCTTAAAAACTACGATGCCTATGCTGACGATTATTCCCCGTCTGCAGGATGGGAAGTATATGAATGGGACTGTATCAGCAAAATAAAAGGTGACTGGAATTCTGAAACAGGATGGAGTGGCAATTTCTGGGGAGATCTTCCTACCAGAATACGTGCTGCTCTAATCTTTCAGGAACATGTAAAACCTCTTCCTGACCAGAACGTTACAGTAGAAGACGTCAACCTCATGAAAGCAGAAGCCCGTTTTCTTGTTGCATATTATTATTACCTACTGGTAAACACGTATGGAGCCATTCCGTTGCAAACGTGGCTATCTGACTATAATGACCCGGCAGAGACGCTGATGATAGGCCAGAATCCTTTTGATGATGTTATCAACTGGATCGACAACGAGCTGAAGGAAGTAGCCAAAATGTTACCAGCATACTACACCAATACCCAAAAATATGGAAGAATAACATCTATAGCATGTCATGCAGTGAGGGCACGAATGTTATTGTTTGCCGCCAGTCCGCTGGTTAATGGGAATACCGATCCCAAATACATTGAGATGGAAAATAACAAAGGTGAAAAAATCTTCAATTCCACCTATGACCCCCAAAAATGGGTTCGTGCGGCAGAAGCTTGCAAAACCTTGATAGATATGGCTCACAATAATGGTTATGCATTATACCATGAGTATAACGACGATGGAACGATTGATCCGTTCCAGTCATATATGAACATGTCCTTCACCGAATTTCGGAACGGTAACAAAGAAATCTTATGGGCTCGTTCATCATGCAATTATGGCCAGCATAACAATCATGCGCTACCTCGCGGATTTAGAGGAAACGGTGGACTGGGCGTTACCCAAAGCTTGGTTGATGCTTTTTTCATGAGCAATGGGTTACCGGCTATAACTGGCTATGGTGCAAATGGAAATCCTATTATCAATACAGAATCAGGATTTTCACAAGCTGATGATATCAGAAAAACAAAGTGGAAAGAAGGTGTAAAAGAAGCAGATGAAAATCTGACAGACAACATAGTCGCTCCGTCCGGAACATTCAACATGTATGTAAACAGGGAACCACGCTTCTATATCTCGGTACTATACAATGAAGCATGGTTACGTACATATAAAAAGAATGTAAATTTCTATATGAACGGAGCAGATGGCGGGCCAACCCATGATGCACCTCAAAACGGATACTTATTAAGAAAAAGAGTACACCCTGATCAGGATCCTACCAATGCAAACATATACCGCCCTGGCATATTATACCGTTTGGCTGAAGCCTATTTAAACTATGCAGAAGCTCTGAATGAAGTAGATCCATCTCAGACAGCCGAGATATTGAAATACATCAACCCTATCAGAGAAAGGGCTGGAATCCCCGGCTATGGAGATGGATTGGAACAGATACCTGCTCCGAAGGGAAAAGAAGCCATGAAAGAAGCCATTAAACGCGAACGCCGCGTAGAGTTCAATTGTGAATACGCTATTCGCTATGATGATATACGTCGCTGGAAAGAAATAGATATTCTGAGCGGGCCATACTATGGAATGAACTATTATGGTACGGAAAAAGATGATAATCCTAATAACGGAAAGGCCTTTTATGTAAGAAAGCCTTATATTACCCGTGGATTCTCTACAAAGAATTATTTCTTGCCTATTCATCAAAATCAGATGGATAAAAATCTCAATTTGAAACAATTACCATACTGGTAATGGGATGAAAACCTGTTAAAATGATAATATGAATACATTATATAAGATACTACTTTTAATAATATTGGTCATCGGGCTTACTTTCAATGCCTGTTGTGATGCTGACGAAGAAAAGGTCAGTGGAACTCCATTGAAACTAACAGCATCGGAAGACACAATAATATTAGTAGAATCGGAATATCCAATAGAAGTAATCACCTTCATATGGAACAAAGGCATTGACAGGCCTGCGTATAATACCGTAATGTACATTTTCAGATTAGATATGGCAATCAACAATTTCGAAGCATCTACCGATCCCGATACAATTAATCACTTTAAGAAAAGCTATTCCAATCTGGAATTAAATAAAACCATTATAGAAAAATGGGGGGTGTATCCTGGAGAGTTTGTCAACCTGAAAGCCAGAGTTGTGGCAAAAATCAACGGGCCTAAATTTATTTATCCCGAAATAGCCTATTGTGAGGTGGCTGTACAAACGTTTGTCCCGCAGCCAAAATTACTCAGTAAAGATAAGAGAGTAGGTGAAATCACCAATAATACAGCAAAGCAATGAGAAATTTTAAAACCACTATCATATATTTTTTTACAGACTAAAATCATGGCCTTAAGTCTTTTACAGATAAGAAGTATACTACATAGTAGTAATTAATCATAAAGGTTAGATTAGAGTTAGTAATTTGTAATGAATGCCCAGAACTCCCTCCTCCTATTTTGGAAGGGGGAGTTCTTTTTTTTATACAAATAGCCAATACTACAGATCAGATACTTGCATAAAACAAAAAAGCATCATGGATATCATGATGCTCTATATATTCTTTATAACTTTTCTTTTTTTACTCTAAAATTGGTTTTTCCTTCTCGATGTACTCACTCCCCTATAAATCAGATAAAGTAGTAAGAACGAAAATATAATAGGCAATGAAGCATCTCCTATAGGGCCAGTAGAGCCGACATTTCCAGGATCAGAGGATTCCCATCCCGGTAAGAATGGATCTTTCCATGATTCTCCGGCACTAAGCAAACCAACGGTTGGCATAATCAAAGATGAACTCTCCAGCGTATTTGCAATTGATCGTTTCTCCTTCTTTAGAAAGGATGAAGAAGGTAACTCATCACTCGATACAACAGGCACCTCTGTGTCAGCCATAACTGGTGCTACAGTGATGATGTTCAAACAAAAAATCAACATCAGAAATAGTAATATTTGTAGTTTCGCTTTCATCTTATAGTTTTTATCACATGTTCGTGTAATGTAAATCCTCTCAAGTAACGAATATTAGTTGAATAAATAATGCTTTAGTTTCGCAAATTCACAAACTTAGATGTAAAGTTTCTCTTTCCTGAAATCTTCACAATATATGTTCCCAAGCTTAAAGGTTTAAAATAATCCATCGGAACCTTATCTACTTTTGTCCTTGCGATAAGGCGTCCTTGCATATCATAGATTTCTAAGCTGCTGTTTATATCTTCTTCATTAAGTCCTTTTATGTATAAAGTCGATTCTTTATAATAAGCTGTAATGCCTTCATCCTCTCCGCCTATAATGTCCGTATCTGTTTCATAGAAACGAAGAATAAACCTGTTTTCGTTTTCGGCATCACTATAATCTGAAGGATTAGATACAAATGAATATTCATAATCCGAATCAATTTTTACTATCTTATTATTTAAATGCCTGTCTATCAACCATACACCTGCCACTGATTCCAGATTTTCTAATCCATAGAATCGTAATGTCATTTCCTGTGTTTCTGTCGGAGGCACAAAATATAATCCCAACTCTTTAGTATTTTGGGGAACCCCATTACCTAACAGATTAATCCCTTCTGTGGAACGGGTATAAACAATCCCTCTGCTAGCTGTCATTTTTGTTAAAGTCTGTTGTCCATTATACTCAGGAATATATTCTTCAATTTCTTTGGTCAACCCTTTTCTGGTATCATATGGATCTTCATTAAACTGAGCATAAGCATCCTCTCTAAAGATTACAGATGTTCTGTCAGGCGTTACACTCTTATTTTGTCCCTCAACTTCTACAATAAACCAGTCACGCATTATTTCTTCTGCACCAGCAGCATCTTCTACACTTCCACTCTTCAAAAAGTTTGTTTTACCGAATGCACATAAGTCCATATCCAGTTTTATAGTAACATCACGGCTTGCCTGCAAACAAAACATTTGCATCGGTGCTATACGATAATCCAACGGATTAATATTATACAGTTCTGTACCTTGCCCTCCATTTTCCGATGTGAACGGATCTATTGTATTAGTAGCAGACGAACCATCTCTACTTATAAAATCATATTTTGCTCTATACAAGAATAGATGTTGTGACTTGTCATACTTGATAAGAGCTTCATTTATTAACCAATATTTAGAACGAAGATGAGCTGCCGTACTTTCACTCGAAACCGTTACAGTAGGGCCTCCCGAAGGAGTAAATATAGGAATTGAAACTCCATCTTTAAATTTATCATTATCTGTCTCTGTTGGATTTTTATTTACATCATATCCTAAAAGAGGATTTAAACTGATAGGCGCCATAAATGGATTACCAAGAAAATTAAGACCATGTTTCAGATCTACAGTTACTTCAATATTCGTGCCATTTTCTGTCTTCGTATTGAACTTCTCATTCGCGATTACTTCATAACGGCTTCGGTCTCCTATTTTTTCATCTATCCATTTTGGATCGTTAGTTCCTCTAAGCGTACGTGTTGTAAAATAAGGATGATTATCAGTACTGACATTGTAATCTCCAGTATTACCATGTACAAACCTACTAAAGTCTCCCATTTTATTAGGATCATCAAGGTCAGATGATAGATAATCTAGAAACACCATTCTGTTTAAGATATGACGACCTCTGGCTCGTTTATCGTGGTAAACTCCCTTAGGGCCTCCACCATCACCATCAAAATCCCAGCGTAGATCTATCTCGGTATCATCATGATTAGACACTTCCATACTATGGAAATATCCTACACCTTTCTGCAATCTGTAAAACGGATTAACGATCGGCCCCTCATATGATGTCATACTTCCGCCATTGGGCTTAGTTAGAGCATGATAAAACAAGTAGTCTGCTCCCATTTCTGCAAATGGAGAAGTAAATCCTGTCAGATAATTCCATCCTTCACTATTCCTCAAGGAAGAATCATGTGTACTCGGATCAGCACTATTAGTGGCATTATCAAATTTCCCGTCATCTACGCTAGTAGCCTTATTATAATTATACATATTCCAGTTAACCTGGCTGTATCCCGGCAAATAAGTATTAGCTGTTGTATTATATATTTTGGCATGACCACTTACCATGCGTCTCTTTCCATCAAGTGCAACATCTACAGCAAACCGATCTCCTTTAGGTGCATTGACATTGAAAACAGATAAAGCAGCTGTATGATCGACCATTAGATATCCCACATCTCGCCAATCATCTCCTGTAGCAGTAGGCAAACCTTTTTCTACCGATATTGTAGGGAACTTCATCCATAGATCAGTTTTCTGTTGTTCTATTGTTGCAGATGATCCCGAAGGTATCACCCCATAAATACGCTGAAGGGTAGCCATGTATTTCGTAGTTCCGTTATCGTCATAAGCATTTCCCTTTCCGACAAAAGCAACAACACCAGTATTCCACGGATCGGCTTCTGCTGTATTTATAAATAATTGCTTATTTGCAGCTACTTCTGTAGCCGGATCTTTAGCATTTATAAAATCCTGGGTAATCTCAGTACGCCCTTTCTGATCTACGACAGATCCATTGGCAAATTTAGCAGAACCCTGAATATACAGGGTCGTAGATTCTTTTTCTCCTTTTGTTGCGGTATCCTGCCCTTCTTTGTATTTGACATACATAGGCCCTTCAGAGTAAAATATTACATCTGCCTGTCCTTTCACTATTAGAGGAAAGATTATTAATATCGTCAGTATTACGCGAAATTTCATACGGTAGTTTTGAAAAAAGTCAGTTACAATCAATTTGTTTTATTTAAAAAAGGCAGAAAACAACTGCAAATTAAACACAACATATTATTATAATGCACACACAAAGATAATTGTTTTTTTATTAAAATGAACACTTTAGCACTTTTTTTGAAAGAAAATTGAGTTTTAAGAAAATAACAGCAAAAAAAGCCATCCGTTTTTTTTACAGATGTTGGTCTCTCAACAAATCATTTATAGTCTTTACCGGATTAAATGTTTCAATGGGAACCTCTACGAAAAGTGTGTTCCAATCAGACATTGCACCATTCCACAATCCTGGGAGTTCCAATGCTTTCAACTCTTTTCCTCCCTTAGACTTGATGGATATAAAACCTGTATTTGGATCAACATAATCTTTTAAGTTAAAATGATATCCCCGGTAATCTTTCACGCCGCAAACCAAATCAACCGGATTGAAATGGGTACCTCGCATAAACATTTCTTTCTTTACAGGATCAGACATATCAATCTGAGAACTCTCCAGTATTTGAGGCGAGATCGTTCCGTCAGGATTGACGGCAAGGAAAGGGCCGCCACCGGGCTCACCTATATTGCGTACCATCCCGCAGACACGAATCGGACGGTCGAGCTTATATTTAAGATACAAAACCAACTCTGCATCTTCTAATAACTTAGTGTCAGGATTCTTTACATTCAATGTATTTTGCATAAAATAGAGAATCCCCATCAATTCGTCATGCGTGTATTTACCCGAGTCCAGCAATTTAAGATACCTGAATATCTCCACCTGTATAGACACCAAAATACCCGCCAGTATCTTTTTATATTTAGTTTCTATTACTTTATGTTTATCAGGAACAACATTATCTATATTCTTTACAAAGATGATATCGGCATCCAGATCATTCAGATTCTCGATCAGTGCTCCATGCCCTCCCGGACGGAACAACAACTTCCCATTTTCTCTGAAAGGTTCATCATTGACATCCACTGCTATAGTATCAGTACTGGGTTTCTGTTCGCTGAAGCTAATATCAAAACTTGCACTTAATTCTTTTTCAAATACTGGTTTCTTCCGTTCCACCAATTCTTCAAAAAGAGGGCGATGCTCCGGAGAAACCGTAAAATGAACAGTTACATTATTATCATTATTTCCTGCATACAAACATCCTTCTACCAGATGTTCTTCCACAGGAGTGCGCGAGCCTTCTTCATATTTATGGAATTTCAGCAGTCCCTTTGGCAAATTTCCATAGTTCAATCCTTCGGGACTCAACAAATTTCGTATAATGGCTTTATACTTATTCTTTGACAACAAACTTGGTATATCCCTACCTCCATTTTTCAGGCAGGCATTGTTCAAATCTTCATAAAAAGCAAATTTGGAAAGTCCCTCAAAGAACTTTATCTCAGTTTCTGTACTTGGCTCATCATATGGAGCATCCAGAAAAGCGAATAAGTCCTTAAACATACGACTGGCAGCACCTGATGCAGGGACAAATTTTACAATTTTCCTGCCTGAGCTACAGTACTCATTCCAAGTATTTATATAGTCCTGCTCATCGTCAGATGAAACTACCAAGATCCCTTTTTCAATCGACGCTGCGGCATAAAGATCTAAATATGAAAATCCTTTCTTAAATTGGTCGAGTTGTTTTTGAAATTCCTCCAGGGTTATACCTTTAGCTTCAAGGATAGATAAATCTGAATCTACCATAGTAATATTATTAATATATTGTCAAAATTGTCAGACAGCTTAATTTAAAATATGTTACAAAACTAACAAAAATATTGCAAACCTAGCTCAACTGCTTAAAAAATTCCCATATCACAATACCTGCAGCAACAGATACATTCAACGAGTGCTTGGTGCCAAGCTGAGGAATTTCTATGCAATAATCGCACATATCTACTACCTGCTGCGACACGCCTTTTACTTCATTGCCCAGTACCACCGCATATTTTCCGCCTTTCTCCATACTCAATTCATCCAGAGCCACACTACCCTGAACCTGCTCTATAGCACAAATGATATAACCTTGTTCTTTCAACTCCTCTATAGCCTGCCGGGTATCTTCATAATAAACCCAATTGACAGAATCCTCAGCCCCTAGCGCAGTTTTATGTATCTCTACATTTGGAGGAGTAGCTGTGATTCCACACAAAAAAACAGAACCGATGAGAAATGCATCGGATGTACGAAATACAGAGCCTATATTGTTCAGGCTTCTCACATTATCAAGCACTATTGTCAACGAAAGCTTCTCTGTTTTTTTAAATTCCTCGACAGAAAGCCTGTTTAGTTCCGTAATTCTTTTTATGCGCATCCCTTTCAATCTAAAATTAACACACTCGCATAATCCAATTGGCCACCTATCGGAGGATTGCGCTTCGACAACTTTATCTCCACAGAATTAATCAATGGATATTTACTCTTCAGTCTGCTGATTATCCGGTATGCTACATGCTCCAGCAATCTTGAAGGCACCATCATCTCCGTTTTCACATCCTCATATATATCGGCATAGCTCACCGTATCTTCCAGTTCGTCAGTCCGGCAGGATTTTCCTAAATCGACCCCTATTTTCAGATTGACTATAAATTCATTGCCGACTCTCGTTTCCTGCTGATAAACACCATGATTGGCATAAAAAACAATGTTTTCAAGTAAGATATAGCTTTTCACTCTTTACAACTTTATTATATTAGAGGATCAAATTTATTAAAAAACAATAGATATCCTAAACAATCTGATTTCTTATTTGCCTATAGTTTATCATTACATTTCTTACAGATTCCTCTTATTAACAATTCACTTTCTTCTCCTTTATATCCTTCAGGAAGCATCTCTTCAATTTCCAGTCCTCCCTCTATACAAGTCACTCCACAGCATTTTTTACAAAAAAAATGACTATGATTTTTTCCGTATAGAGACACTTCATTTAATGCATACTTTATGGTTCTATTATCGATTGTTATACGATGTATAAGATCTGAATCCAGCAAGGTCTGAATTGTACGATAAAATGTAATACGATCATACAAATCACCCATTTCATGCTTTATATCATCTTCGGTTAATGCGACTACATTCTTCTGTAATATATTAATAAATATAATGCGTTGAGCTGTCTTCTTCAACCCCTTACTTTTAAGTAACTCTATTGCATTCATAAATTTCACAAAGAATAATAGCAAAGATAATCAAAATTCTTCATTAGGATAAACAATACAATTAATCAAATGAAACATTGTTGCATTTGTAAAAAAACTCTATATTTGCAGCATTATTATTTTATAAAAAGTGAACAAAGGCAATGTAAATAAAATTATTGTGAGATGGTTATTATTGGTTATTTTTACTATTCCATTAATAACGAAGACTATACATACCTACAAAAACATATATTACGAAATAATAAACTTACACTCAAACAGCAACCCCCATTCAAAACACGATTGCAAAACTTGCGATGTATGTAAATATATATTATCATTTTTTATAAATAAAGACATATCAACCTTTACAAAAAAAATAACAGGATCATGTAAAAAGATTCTCATTAAGTATAAAGAGAATAGCTATACTTTTTTCTTCCAATCTTTTTATCTGCGTGCACCTCCTACTTTTGGATAACAATTCTAACGGGATAATCTTTATCCCTGTTTATCTAATTATTTTACTCAGAAATAAATATTCATATGCATATCAGAATTATTCTGTGTATGTTCATGCTAGTATCTGCATTATCTGGTTATGCTCAGGTAAAAGATTCTATAAAGACAATAGAATTAGAAAGTATAGAAATCTCTTCTTCTTACAAAACAATAAATAAACGTAATTCGACATTATCGGTCGAAGTAGTAGATGAAAACTTTCTTAGAGAGCATTTCACAGGAAATCTAATACAAGCATTAGAGTATATACCAGGGGTACAGTCCATGGATATTGGTTCCGGATTTTCCAAGCCAATGATCCGAGGTATGGGATTTAATCGAATTTCGGTAACGGAAAATGGAATAAAACAGGAAGGACAACAATGGGGAAGCGACCACGGACTTGAAATGGATGCTTTTAATATTGAACATGTTATCGTTCGCAAAGGCCCGTCATCTTTATTGTATGGAAGTGATGCTATGGGTGGTGTCATTGAGATCTCCCAGCCGCCACCGCCGTTGGAGAATCAAGTCTTTGGAGAAATATCTTTACTTGGGAAAAGTGTAAACTCCACCTTGGCGGGTTCAATCCTGCTGGGAATTAAAAAAGACGCATGGTATACCAAACTACGTTATTCCGAACAGCATTTTGGCGATTACCGAATACCGGCTGACACTATTATATATCTTACCCAAAAGATTCCTGTATATAATAGAAAGCTAAAAAATACCGCCGGACTGGAAAGAAATGTGAATCTATACACAGAATATCGAAAAGGAAAATATTATTCCAATTATAATATTAGTAACGTTTACCAGAAAACCGGTTTTTTCCCGGGGGCTCACGGTATTCCGGATATATCCCGTGTTCAGGATGATGGCAACGATCGTAATATAGAATTCCCATATAGCAGGGTAAATCATCTTAAAATTACTTCCAGACAAAAATACATATGGGACAAAACAATTGGTTCATGGGACATTGGTTATCAAAATAACCACAGAGAGGAATGGAGCAGATTCCATACCCATTATGGCACACAGTCTCCTCCCGAAAACAATCCGGATAAGGAACTAATGTTTTCACTCGATACCTATAGTTCTTCCTTCAAGATAAGAACCATATATAATACTGCCTGGGAATATACAATCGGATGGGATATACAATATCAAAGGAATAATATTGGTGGATATTCATTTCTTTTACCACAATATAATCGTTTGACTACAGGATTGTCTGGAATTGCGACATGGCAACTGACACAAAATTTCTCATTTAGTGGAGGAATCCGTTATGATTACGGTACAATGGATATATCCGGATTTGTAGATCCATATCTGGAAAAATATCTATACAATATGGGCTATGACAATGGATTGATAACTCAGTATAAACAGCGAAGTTACGCTGTAAACCGAAGTTTCAGTAATTCTTCCGGTTCAGCAGGATTAGTATGGAATCCGGCCTACCACCATTTGTTTAAAACAAATATAGGACACAGTTTTCGTCTTCCAGGAGCAAATGAACTAGCCGCAAACGGGGTTCACCACGGTACATTCAGACACGAACAAGGCGACCCTGCTCTTGATCCCGAAAATGGCTGGCAATTAGATGTGTCATATCTTTATGAAAATGAAAATATATCATTTTCCGTTAGTCCGTTTGCCAGTTGGTTCAACAATTATATTTTCCTGAATCCGACGGGCGAATGGTCAGTACTCCCTCATGCGGGACAGATGTATCGATACAAAGGGAACGAGGTTATTTTTGCCGGAACAGAAATATTATTCAGTATAAAATTTCTTCCACAGATAAAATACTCTTTTACCGGCGATTATGTATATACATACAATCTCGACGAAAATACACCCCTGAGTTTCTCACCACCGGCATCTATGCGAAATTCCATAACATGGGAAATGAATAAACTGCAACTGTATGCAGAATTACATAGCATAGCTGCGCAAAAAAGAGTGGCTAAGAACGAGAGTCAAACTCAAGGGACGAATCTCATTAATCTGGGAGGAAATATTAAAATAACAACAGGAAATAGGATTATTGATATTGGGTTAACCTTACGTAACCTGCTCAATACGAAATACTATAACCATCTGAGCTTTTACAGAAAAGTAGAAATCCCCGAACCGGGCCGTAACTTTCAATTATTAATTAAAATACCTTTTAACAATAAAATAAAATGAAAACAAAAATTAACATCCTGTATTTATCAATTATCAGTTTAACAGCACTTTTTATTTCATTCACCTCATGTAGTAATAATGATGGAGATACCACCCCTCCGGTAATAAACCTTATAGCTCCGGCAGAAGGAGCCAACATAAAGATTGGATCGGATATACATTTTGATATGGAAGTATCTGATAACGAAATGCTAAAATCATATAAAGTGGAAATACATGAAAATATGAGTAATCCACATGACCACAAAAGTAAAACAGGGGAAAATGAGACAGAATATTTCAGTTATCAAAATACCTGGAATGATATCAATGGACTAAAGAGCAAAAAGGTGCATCACCATGATATCACCATAACTGAGAACGCTACTCCTGGCGCTTATCATCTGGTTGTTTATTGTGTGGATACTGCCGGAAACGAATCGCATGTAGCCCGAAATATTATATTAAGCCATGACGGTGAAGACGGGGAACATTACCATTAAATTTTTAATATTATCATATACAACAACTCTCCAGATTACTGATGTCGATCAATGGTTTCGGAGAGTTGCTATATATTTCGGACAAAACCAATCCCATAAACAGGCATCAGGATATTGAAAACCATTCTTAACTATTTATAATGATTGATCTTAACAAAATATTAGTTTTAAAACCACAAACATGTTAATTAAATTTTAAAATGCCACTATTTTAATCAAGATGTATGTTTGTATGCTGATTTTTAACTAAGTTTGCTCCACCAAACGACATTAATTAACTAACTAATATTTATGGCAAAAAACAAAGATGCTATATCTGCAAACTCTGGCACACACAACGTACTGGCTTCTGGCACAAAACTAATAGGAGAAATCACCTCCGAAGAAGACTTCCGTGTTGATGGAATTATCGAAGGAAATATTTTTTGCAAAGGTAAAATCATAGTAGGCCCAACCAGCACTATTATTGGCAATATAGAATGCACCAATATCGAACTTCTGGGCAATGTAACAGGAAACATTCTGTGCTCCAATACTGTTGTATTAAGAGCATCATGTATTATTAGTGGTGATTTAAAAACAGAAGTCATCGAAATAGAACCCGGTGCTAAATTTGAAGGAAAATGTTCAACTTATTATCAGCAAAAGCAATTAGAACCGCAGATGGAATGAGTTGATTTTAACATAACATATTAATACATGATTTATGAGTAGTGCAATTCATAGACGAATACAGGAATTACGCAAGTTTATGGAAGAAAAAGGACTACACGCCTTTATTATTCCCAGTACAGACCCACATTTAAGTGAATATCCTGCATCGCATTGGGAGTCTCGTCAATGGATCAGTGGTTTTACAGGCTCGGCTGGAACCATAGTTGTTACACGCGAAAAAGCAGGATTATGGACAGACTCGCGCTACTTTCTTCAGGCGGCAAATGAATTGGACAGTTCAGAAATTTATTTACTTAAAGGCGGTCTGCCACTCACCCCTACTATCGACGAATGGCTGGGTAAAGAGCTAGGCAAAGGTGAATATGTAGGAATAGACGGAAGCGTATACGCCGCAAAGGAAGCTTTTAGCCTGACACACAAGCTAAACATGAAAGGGCTGCATCTGATCAGTGACTACGATCCTTTCGGCACCATATGGCACGACAGACCTGAAATACCCTCAAATCCGATTTTCGCCCTTCCCGAAAAATATACAGGAGAATCAGCCAGAAGCAAAATCAAACGAATAAACGAAGCTATAGGCAAAGCAGGAGCACAGTCTCTGCTGGTTGCATCGCTGGATACAATAGCATGGATATTCAATATCAGGGGAAACGATGTAAAATGTAATCCTGTGGCTGTGAGCTACGCATATATATCAAAAGATGAAACAGTTTTGTTCATCAACCCGAAGAAACTAACGGCTGAAACAACTGACTATTTGAAGAGCGAAGGTGTTATTCTGGCCGAATATGACAAAATATATGATTATGTAACAAGGCTGAAAAACTCTGTTTGCTTAGATGCTAACAAAGTCACTTTCAAATTATATAATACCATTCCGGGGGAAAACAAGATCATTGATATGCCATCCCCTGCCGATTTGATGAAAAGCATCAAAAACGAAACGGAGATACAGGGATTCAACAGCGCAATGGAGCGCGATGGTGTGGCCTTAGTCCGTTTTTTGATGTGGCTCGAAAAAGCAGTACCGGAAGGTAATGTTACAGAAGCATCCATCCCCGGAAAATTAATAGAATACCGTAGCCGGCAAGACAACTTTGTAGGCGAAAGCTTCGACACTATCTCAGGATATGGGCCTAATGGCGCTATCGTTCATTATCATGTATCGGAAGAAAGCTCTCTGCCGATCAAACCCGAAGGATTCCTTTTGGTAGACTCCGGTGCACAGTATTTTGACGGAACTACAGACATCACGCGCACCATCTCGGTAGGCCCGCTCACCGAACAAATGAAGAAAGACTATACAATGGTGCTGAAAGGACATATCGGACTTGCTATTGCCATCTTCCCTCAAGGTACAAGGGGTAGCCAACTGGATATACTTGCACGCAAAGGCCTATGGGACAACGGTCTCAACTACTTGCATGGCACAGGTCACGGAATAGGGCATTTCCTCAACGTACACGAAGGGCCTCAGAGCATCAGGATGAACGAGAACCCTACTACATTACAAATAGGGATGGTAACATCTAACGAACCGGGCATATATCGGGTAGGAAAATATGGCATTCGCATAGAGAACCTCATCCTTACCCAACACGAAACAACAACAGAATTTGGTGAATTCTATTCGTTCAAAACATTAACCCTCTGCCCTATCGACAAAACACCAATCATAAAAGATATGCTCACCGAGAAGGAAATTCTCTGGTTCAACTTATATCATAAATATGTTTACGAAAGGCTTTCTCCTTTGCTGACAGATAAAGAGAAAGCATGGTTAAAAGATAAAACAAATGAGATATAATATCCTTATCATACTGAGCCTCCTGTTTCTCTCGAACATGGAGGCTCAAAATAATAATGCTGTATTCACATTAGAAGCCGAAATACCCACCCAAAAAGGCAACAAACTCTACTTTGGGCAATATTGGAATGGCGCAACCTATGCACTGGATTCGACAATAATCTCAGATGAAGGAAAAGCCACATTTTCAATAAAAAAAGATTTGGATGAAGGCCAATATTTTCTGTATACCAATTCTTCATTCCAGATAGACTTGCTGATTGGCAATAATGACAAACAGATCAGTGTTTTTATTGATGAGAATGATCTATCAACAAAAAAAGTCACAGGAAGTAATGACTCTAAAACATTGTGGGAATATCTGGCTATAATTCAGGACATAGATAAATTCAGGGATATGGTAAAAAATCCCGAACCGGGAAATTCTGATAGCATTCTATCCCGAACCGAACATTCACTGAAAAATCTGGAGTCAAAATTTGAAGCCTATAAAAATCTTCTCTTTACTCAGAATAAAGATACATGGGCTTCAGTATTCATCAAAGGTCTGGATCAAGCAGAAATACCCTATCCTAATCCAAAAACTGTAGAAGAAGCAACCAAAAACAGGGACTACGGAAAGATACATTTCTTCGACAACATCAACCTTTCTGATCCACGCATGTGGAGAACCAACTACTTCACCAGTTATATAGACAGCTATATGGAACAATGGGTAGAACAAATACCCGACACACTGGCCGCAGCCGCAAGCAGACTTGTAGCCAAAACGAAAGGTAATGAAATCTGCTTCAAAGAAATGCTGTCGAAGCTGACAAACGATGCGATAAAGAGTGTACACATGGGAGATGAGAACATCTGGGTTAGATTATTCGAAGATTATATACTGAACAAGAACCTCTCGTGGATTAAAGATTCGGAAATGACGGAATTGAAATCAATGTACGAAAAGGCAAAGAATAATCTTATCGGATCGAAAGGGTTTAACCTCAACCTCATCACTGTAGATGGAGATTCAATCAGCACAGATGAAATACAGGCTAAGTATCTTCTTTTATACTTCTACGATCCCGATTGCGGATATTGCAGAACTGAAACGCCAAAACTCCATGATGAGTTATATAAAAAATATAAGGATAAAGGCTTAGAGATATTGGCTATCAATGTAGCATCAGATGAGGAAGCATGGAAAGAACTTATCGATACCAATAAACTGACTGATTGGATTAATTGTAGTGATCCTGATTATAAATCAGAATACTGGCTGCATTATGACATCTCAGGCGTTCCGATGATATATGTACTGGATAAAAACAAGAAAATAATAGCAAAAAAAGTAGATGAAGTAAACTTGGAAAAGCTCTTCAAACACATTATAGGAAATTAAGTAAAATGGCATTAGTAAAAGGAGTAAGGGGCTTTATCCCCGAAATAGGAGAAAATACATACTTGGCCGATAATGCAACTATCATCGGCGATGTGGTAATAGGAAAAGATTGTAGCATATGGTTCAATGCTGTGTTGCGGGGCGATGTCAATTCTATCCGTATCGGTGACAGAGTAAACATACAGGACGGCACAGTATTGCATACATTATATCAAAAATCTGTAGTAGAAATAGGTGACGACGTCTCTGTAGGGCACAATGTGGTAATACACGGTGCTAAAATAGAAAACGGTGCCCTGATAGGTATGGGTTCTATCATTCTCGATCATGCCGTGATAGGAGAAGGAGCGATTGTAGCCGCCGGTTCGGTCATACTAAGTGGTACCCAGGTAGAACCGGGCAGCATCTATGCCGGCGTTCCGGCCAAGTTCGTAAAAAAGGTCGATCCGGATCAGGCCAAAGAAATAAACCAGAAAATTGCCAAGAATTACCTGATGTATTCGGGCTGGTTCAAAGAAGAATAAACAAATTGGAAATTCTAATCAGAGAAATAAAAGAGAAAGATTTTCCAATATTGGAAGACCTGTTATACGAAGCTATTTTCCAACCCGAAAACAAACCTCTTCTCCCCAGAAAGATAATAGAGGAACCTGAAATTAATGTATATATAAATAACTTTGGTTCGTATACTAATGATCATTGTTTTGTTGCAGAACATGATAACAAAATAATCGGGGCTGTTTGGGTAAGAATCTTAGCCGGAGAAATAAAAGGATTTGGAAATATGGATGATAACACACCGGAGTTTGCCATATCACTTTATAAGGAATACCGCAATAAAGGGATCGGTTCCCTGCTCATGAATAAAATGATAGAACATCTAAGAAAACAAGGTTATAAACAAACATCCTTGAGCGTAAATAAAGAAAACTATGCAGTAAGAATGTACACAAAACTTGGTTTTAAAATTATTCACGAGAATGAGCACGACTACCTGATGGTCTTATATTTAAACTAAACAAAAAAACAGCAAGCATGGACTTATTACATAATTTAAACTGGCGACATGCATGTAAAGGCATGAACGGAAGTAAGGTTCCACAGGAAAAAGTAGACAGAATATTAGAGGCTATCAACCTTGCCCCCACCTCGCTGGGCATGCAGGCCTATAAAGTCATCGTAATAGAGAATCAGGATTTAAAGCAAAAGATATATAATGAGGCTTGTCCACAACAGCCAATAATAGCCTGTTCTCATCTGTTGTTATTCGCCCCTTTTACACAAATCACAAGCGAATACCTGGATGAGTATTTCGATCTGATAAAAAGGAAGCGAAATCCCGATCCAGAATGGAGCAAAAAGTACCGTACAAAAATAGAAGGTTTCATGGAAAGAAATTACAACAACTTTGAAAGCTGGCTTACAAAGCAAGTTTATATAGCCCTCGGGGTAGCTTGTGTAGCGGCGGCCAATGAAGAAGTTGATTCCGTTCCGATAGAAGGATTCGATAAAGATGCATTGAATCGTATTCTTGATCTTCCTTCGCAGCATCTGTCTTCCGGAATTTTACTCCCATTAGGATATAGAGATCCGGGAAAAGACTGGATGAACGGACAGCCTAAAGTAAGAAAAGACCTTAAAGATCTGATTGAGATTATAAAATAAGGTAAGTTTTTGAAACTCTCCTTTCTATTTTAATACAGCCGGAGATAAACAGAATAATATAAGCAACGTACAACTACCATTATTATAAACCTTTTCAAATAGTTAATTGTTTCTTTTATTACATCTACTATAATAAAATATCAAAATATAGATTTATGAAAAAAGAAGTATTAAAAAAACTAATAGCTAAACCCGGGGATAAACATAAGACATCGCATTTCGAAACAGATTATACAGCAGATTTAGACAAAAAAGAGGCAAAAAAACTCTTGCTGGAAAATACAGAGAAATTGTCCAAATTACAGGATATGCTTTATGCGCACGACCGTTACTCCGTCCTTATTATCTTCCAGGCAATGGATGCTGCCGGAAAAGACGGTACTATAAAACATGTAATGTCAGGCATCAATCCGCAAGGCTGCCAGGTCTATTCCTTTAAGCAACCATCGCGCGAAGAGCTTGACCATGACTACCTCTGGCGTATAAATAAATGCCTGCCGGAAAGAAGGAAAATAGGTATCTTCAACCGTTCACACTACGAAGATGTATTGGTGGCCAAAGTACACCCGTCGATAGTATTGAATGGGAATATACCGGGTATAGAGAAAGAAAAAGATATAACCGACAAATTCTGGGAAAAACGATACAGACAAATCAATGACTTTGAACAACATTTGGTCGAAAACGGAACGATAGTACTGAAATTCTTTCTCAACGTATCACAAGAAGAACAGGAGGAACGCTTTCTGGCAAGACTAAATGATGAAGCTAAGAACTGGAAATTTTCCTCTTCCGATCTGAAAGAGCGTGCCTATTGGGACGATTATATGAAAGCTTATTCAGATATGCTTATTAATACATCGACCGAATGTGCGCCTTGGTACGTTATTCCGGCTGATAAGAAATGGTTTATGCGATATGCTGTAGGCGAGATAATTTGCGACCGCATGGAAGAACTGAACCTACACTACCCTACCCTGACACAAGAGGCAAAAGATGAAATAGAGAAAGCCAAAAAAGAATTGGGCGAAAAGGTAAAAGAAAAAGAAGAACAAGCAGAGGCTACAGGAAACAGCAATGCAGAAATACAATCTAATGAATCGGAAGGAGAAACTAAATTGACAAAACAAACTCAATTCCGAAAACCTGTCGCTCCCAAAAATACCACTAAGTAAAATCCGAAAGTAAAGAATAAAGACAAGAAAGGTTGACAGTTTCCTGTCAACCTTTCTCATATTCTTCATTTACATTTTATCACAACCATTTCTTCTTTCTGAAATAGAAGAGAATAATCCCTACAGCAGCCACCATTAAAGCAATAGAAAACTCATAACCGTATTCCCACTTCAGTTCAGGCATAACTTCAAAGTTCATACCATACACACTAGCTATAAGTGTAGGCGGCATAAAGATCACTGAGATCACTGTAAACATCTTGATAATTTTGTTCTGTTCGATGTTTACAAACCCGAGAAATGTATCCTGTAAATAATCAAGCCGGTCAAATCCGAAGCGAATATGTTCCAGCAATGAATTTATATCCTTGATAAGCATGGTTATACGCCCATGTAGTTCCCTTGGCATCAGCTCGCTCTTGAGCATACTGGAAACTACACGTTGCTTATCTATAATATTCTCCCTGAGCAACATTGTTTTTTCCTGAAGGTTCTTAATTTCCATCAGGAGTTCCTCGTCCGCTTCTTTCAAGCTGATACTATTACTCAGAGTGGTAATTTCTTGTGTCATATTCTCCACCATATCGGCATCCATCTCCACGCGTGTTTCCAGCAAACCGACTAAAACATGGTATCCGGTAGGATAGTTACGGGAATTGGCAAATATCTTGGTTATCGTTTCCTGAAAGGAAGTAAGTTCCTCGCCACGAACAGTAATCAGTATATTATTTTTAAGGATAAACGAGACCGGTTCGCGTTCATAATTTTTTAACAGGAAATTGGAATTAACCACCAACGAGTCTGCTGTCTCCATATAACGGGATGACATCTCAATCTCGACCATTTCTTCCTCTTCCTGAATATATATCTTAAGATAGTCTTCCAACTCGTTTTCGATCTCCTCATCTACATTATTGAGGTCAATCCAAAGGAAGTTTTTGATCGGTGTAATTTTCAAAAACTCAATGCTACGGCTCATTCTTATAGCATTGTCTTTATGATAAAATAGTTTTATTTCTGACATGAGCTCTTTCTTTAAGCGTGTGTACTCTGTTATCTCTCTCTCAAACTCCCAGGCAGAAAGGCGGCGACTAAATTTGTCAGGTCTTCGAAATCTGCAACCGAGAGCCTTTCGGGTCGTTCACCGAAAATTGGGTTCGAATATATCTCACATTCTTTTCCCAAGAGCGGTTTAATCGAATTCCGTAAGGTTTTTCGCCTCTGGTTAAAACTGGTCTTCACTACCGTTTTGAACAGCTTCTCATCACAATTAAGTTTAGTTCGCTTGTTCCTGGTCAGTTTCACCACAGCTGATTTCACTTTGGGAGGAGGGTCAAACACCTTCTCGCTTACAGTGAACAGGTATTCTACATCGTACCATGCCTGAAGCAGCACGCTTAATATACCATATATTTTTCCTCCGGGCTTAGCGGCTATCCGTTCAGCCACTTCTTTTTGTATCATTCCCGAACAACATGGTATCTGATTTTTATAATCCAGTACTTTAAAAAATATCTGGGATGAAATATTATACGGATAATTACCTATCACACAAAACTTTTCGTTATAGATAGCAGCCAAGTCTAATGTAAGGAAGTCTCCTTCAATAATATTTCCATGCAAAGACGGATAATGATCGTTGAGATAAGGTATCGATTCCCTATCCAGCTCCACTACTTTTAAATCCCTCTCCTTTTCTATCAAAAATTGAGTAAGCACGCCCATGCCAGGACCTACCTCCATAACAGGTACATTAGGAAAATCGTCTAATGTATCAGCTATGCGACGGGCAATATCCAAATCTTTCAGAAAATGCTGTCCTAAGAATTTCTTTGGTCTAACTGCTGGCATACTTACAATTATCTATTATCTTTGCAGCCGCAAAGGTAGTGTTTTATTACCAAAAATAAGCTTTTAGGGATATTATTTGCTTAGAGAATATAAATTTATAAAACAGGGATGAAAGATACTAACGATGTAACGCAACCGAAAAAAAGCTCACTGATAAATAAATTGATAAAAGTCATACTGCCTCTTGCCCTAGGCATCCTAATCCTATATTTTTTATTCAGGGATATCGATTTTAAGGATGTTTGGAATATACTAAAAGATGCTAACTGGGGCATTCTTGCATTCTCTCTCTTATTCGGATTGCTGGGTAATACTATCAGGGGATATCGTTGGGAATTATTCATCAAACCTTTGGGCTACTCACCTAAAGTATCTACCCTCAACTATGCAACCTATGGAGGATATGCTGTAAACTTTGCCCTTCCCCGGGCCGGTGAATTGTGGAAATGTGGTGTTGCGGCCAAAGAAGAGAACGTTCCTTTTACTAAATTATTTGGAACAATGATACTCGACCGTATCTTCGACACTATTACCGTGCTTTGTATCACCCTGATTGCGTTCCTGTTTAATATGCAATTTTTCATTTCACAACTGGAAGAAAGACAGGAAACATGGAACGCCATTTTGTCTATCTTACAATCACCTGTATTATATGCTGTTATTATAGCTGCTATTATCACCACCTATATTGTTTTCAAATTTTTTAAAGAAAATTTTATCGTCAGAAAAGTAACTGACTTTCTGAAAAGCATGGCAGATGATATGAAGACTATATGGAAAATGAAAACCAAATTTCGCCTGTTACTTTATACGGTCGGTATTTGGGGATCTTATTTTCTCTATTTTTACATCACATTCTTTGCTTTCGATTTTACTAAAGATTTGGGATTCACTGCCGGGCTGATCGCTTTTTCCTTTAGTAGCGTCAGCATGGGCGTACCATCCAATGGCGGTCTGGGGCCATGGCAAGCTGCCGTTTTAGCAGCCCTGATACTATATCAGGTTCCCGTACTGGAGGCCAAAGCTTTTGCTGTAGGAGTATTCGGTATTCAATCACTATGGGTGATTTTATGCGGTCTTTTCGGTATGGCAATGCTGGCTGTAAAGAAAAAATAACGCAACTGCATAAAAAGCATTTCCTTGATATTTAATATAAACTTAATAGACTAACACTATTTTTCTATAGAAAAGTCATAACTTTAGGGCTGTAAGTAATTATAAAAACAGCTCAATATGAAGAACACCCTTATTCTGATCCTCATTCTTTGCAGTATCCTGTCTGCACATAGCCAACTAAGAAATAATGACGTATATAAACTAACCGAAATGAACGAATCGGGTATCCGCGACATTATCAGAATTCCCGATATAGAAGGATATAAAACACTGAAATGCGATTTTCATACACATACGGTTTTTTCTGACGGAAAAGTGTGGCCGGATGTGAGAGTAAATGAAGCATGGAAAGAAGGCCTCGATGCTATTGCCATTACTGACCACATAGAATACCGCCCATTGAAAAACACAGTGAAAGGCGACTTAAACGAATCATTCAAAATAGCGAAGAAAAGAGGTGACGCCCTCGGCTTCATTGTGATACAAGGTACAGAGATCACCCGCGCCAAGCCAATAGGGCATTTAAACGCTTTATTTATAGCAGATGCTAACCCTATGGACACAAAAGACCCACGTGGGGCTATAGATATTGCAATAGCGCAAGGAGCATTTATCATGTGGAATCATCCCGGATGGCCTGACAACAAATCTACCCTATACCCCATACACGACAGTCTGATTAATGAAAAGAAAATACATGGCGTAGAAGTATTCAACCATACGACATATTATCCTGTATCCTTCGACTGGTGCAAAAACAGGGGACTTGCCTTTATGGGTAATTCGGATATACACGAACTGGTAAAACACGATTACGGCAGCGATATAGCAGCACGCCCGGTCACATTAGTCTTTGCCACAGAACGTTCTGAAAAAGGAATAAAAGAAGCCTTGTTTGCCAAACGGACTGCAGCCTGCTTCAACGGGCAGCTTGCCGGAAAGGCCGAACACCTGACAGAACTATTCAAAGCGTCGTTAGCCATAGAAACCAAAAACGCCGAAAAAGGAATCTACGAAATAGCCAACATATCGGATATCACCTATCAAATATTGGTTAATAAGCAACAATATAGCTTACCGGCAGGAAAGACAAGACGCATCACATTACCCAAAGAAGGAAAAATAAAAATCCTCAACTGTTTTACCGGAATGGACGAACATCTGGAGGTTGACTTACCCTTGCTCTAACATGTAAAGCAAGCTTTAGTCGCCAATTCTGGATACTAATATAAAAGTACTCTGATTCACTAATGAAAAACCGGGTATAGCTAAATTACTACGATAATTACAATTAGACCCTGATTGGCCGGCACCAAGCCTCATCTCCCAAAATGTATTATCGTTCTCTATTTTCAGCACATAACTGATAGCTCCGCCATGGTGTGCCTCATTACCGGGCTTATGGTAAGCTACATTATGTATCCTGGCCCTATCGGTCGATATACCATTCCTCTCCAAAGGAAAGTCTACAAAATAAGACGACGCAGTACAGGACGGTTGTGGTGTAGTCCCATTAGGATATGCATATGTAGAAGGAATAAACTGATAGGAGAAAGTGATACTGTAAACACCCTTCATAAAATACAGATAATAATACTGCCCCGACTGGATAGAAAGCCGCACCTTACCGTCGGTTTCATTATCAGTTTCTTTGAAACGAAGCCATCTTCTTACACCTAACCCGGCATCTTTCATCACATCGAACATTCCCATAACCGGATTAGCAGAGTCCCGGTTATCTATTATATCTGTTCCGTCAAGATGATAAACAGCAGAACGGGGTATGCCAAGTTTCTCTAACCAATCATTAATCTCAGCCTCGAGTACTTCCTCATAAACGAACTCAACCCATTCGCTGCCTGACCAAAAGTAAAATTTATCTTTTTCTACTTTTTTATCTTCCTCTCCACTATCTCCAGTATTGAACACAAGGAGTCCTGTTGCCGGATTAGATACCGGATTGGGACTGGTCGTAGACTCTAGTTGTACCCTCGGCCCCAAAAAGCCTTTATTATTGCTTTTCAGTTCCAGCACTGCTCCCAGATGAGGAGGATCGGAGCTACCTATAGTTACCTGAGCCGGCAAATTCAACCCTGATATTATCACAATAAACAATGGCAATAATTTTCCGTAATTCATCTTCTTATATTTAGTTCCAACTTCCAACTTTAGTTATATAAAAAAAAGTATTCCTGTTTGGTAAAGAAAAACCATTGACAGTGGTGCAATCCGCAGGGCCTGCCCCCAGTCTCACCGTCCATTCTGTCGTCTCCCTTATTGGCGATACAAAATTGATAGTGGCAGCATGTGCCGATTTCTCTCTCGTATTGTGATATGTATTCGAATATACCCTGATGGATTTTAATGGATCCGTTTCATTTGGGTGAAAAGGAAAATCCATAAAATAGGATGACAAGTTACAATTGATACTACCAGTGGTAGTCGGTATAAACAGATAGGCAAAAACAATATTATATATACAGGGTTCCAATATTATAGTACCAGCAGTACCATCTTTTAGTTTAACATTTCCTCCTGAATGGTTGATGCTATCCATCAGAGGAATTTCTTTAGAGAAGCCCTGAGCAACGCCACTCATAAAGTTAAGCACGCCCGGCCTGTTGTCCGACAACATATCTTCCCCATTCATATAAAGCATTGTAGGGAGTGGTATCGACAGGCTGGCAATAGCTTCTTCTAATTTATATTGGAGTTCATCATGTCCGATAAATCTTTCCCAGCCGGGCTGATCTCCTCCAACCCAATAATATAGTCTGTATGGATATACCCTTTCGTCAGCAGGCAGATCCATGTCAGGTTCAGAGATATTCAGCACCATCAGCCCGGGAACAGCATCGGGTATCGTTTCTACATCATATCTGCTGCCCAGGCTAACCCTTGGGCCAAGAAAGCCTTTATCCGACGCCTGTAAATCCAGCATTGCACTCTCGTGGGGCGGTTTATCTGCACCTATGGTAACCTGCGCTGATTTACCAACAGGTAATCCCCAAATTAGCAAAAAACATATAATAATACTTTTTCCCATAATCTGATATCTTTTAATTGGCATCTCCAAGCCGCGAAACGTATAAAAAAGTACTCCTGTTGGGCATAGAAAACCCCTCTGCTCCATTGCAATAATCGTCTCCATAGCCCGTACCCAAAGCAATATCCCACACTGTTTCGGTAAGCAGCACCGCCACATAACTGATAGTGTTGCCATGATCGGCATACCTTCCTTCTCTGGGTAAATATGTGCCGGGGCCATGATAACAATTCGATTCCACCCGGGTGGTTCCCGATGTTATAGTTCCGTTATCATTTATTATCGTTACCGGAAAACGCATAAAATAAGTAGCCGAATAACATCGGTCAGGCCCCGGCGGATAAATCCCCGGGCCGGCAGTGTCGGCTGGGATAAACTCATAAGTGAATACCAGACTGTATATGCCGGGCTGGAATGTTATTGAGAACTTTTTCTTGTTGCCGCTAACAATGACCGAGTCAAGCTTTACTGTACCCGATGTATAATTCACCCGTTCTTTCAGTGGTAGATATGCATAATTCACGTCAGCATCGGGCATAATACCTTTCAATAGGTTAACAACACCCAGCATCTCAGGATACATGGTCCATCCTTCATTGAGTGGATCACGGATAAACAATCGTTGTTGTCCATTCAGGGTAAAAATAGCCGGACGGGGTATCCCCAGGTTAGCCAACGCCTGCTCTATATTCTCCACCATCGTTTGCCGCCCTACTACTTGTATCCATCTGTCTTTAGACCAATAGTAATATTTCCCTGATACCACCCTGTCACCAACGGGGATTTCTGTATCTTAATCATTCATATTGAGTACCAAAAGACCATCTGTATAATTGGGTACAGTCTCCTTGTCCCAAATATCCTTTAAAGCAACCTGCGGGCCAAGAAAGCCCCTTTCTTCTGTTATCAACTCCAGCACAGCACTGGAATGAGGTGCATCCAATGCTCCAATAGCGACTTGCGCAGACAATACATAGGGCAGTGATATGCCACATAAAAAAATAATTAATTTTATCCAATTCTCTCTTCTCACGAAGTAAACCATAATCATCTACATTTATTAATACTAGAATATCAATAATGCAAATTTCATATAAAAGGGAAGCGAATACCTGAAAAGAAATTTCAGACATTTTAGAGTTTCAATTATAAAAATATCGAAACTATTTGAAGACAAAGATAAAATATGTTAATTTATTTATGGCATATGATTGTTAAGAAATTGTTAAGATTTAAAGTTTCTTTTATCGAATTAATAATTACAGATTCATTTTTAATTTTTCCAATACATGAAGAGAAAAAAACACATCTGCTTACAAATTAGCAAACAGATGTATTTTTAACATATATTTATCCTACTATTTAATTATAAAAGGTTCTTCTTTTAAGTAAAGTTTATAGTCTTTTATCAGTCCCGGCGCGCCTTCTTCTACCCTAGGCAGGTATCTGAATCCACGAATTTCTTCTATTTTCCCCAAGTCTATCACAATCTGGTGAGGATAATCAACGCCGGATGGCGTACTCCAATATGTTGATTCTTGCAAATCAAATACCTTATCAGCCGTATGGTTGCCTGACCTCGTATTCTCACTGTCTGCATACACTATTTTCCACGACTGGCGAGATAGAGGCTTTCCATTTGCACCTGTCACATATAATTCTGCAATGGATGCATTATCCCCTTCTTTGTACGGACTCAGCGCTTCTATGCATACATATCTGGCCTTATATGTTTTGCCCAGATCTACCTCTTTCCAACCATTTCCGGCTGCAAAACTATTATCATATACAGAACTTTCATTTGTTAATTCAAGAGTTTCCCCTTTGTTACGGTGTGTATATGCAGCCTCAGGGCGCAGCATAGCCAATATAGGTTGTTTTAGACCTTTTATTATTGTTTGTTCAGGCCCTTTCAAATCGAGAACAATGATTTCATTCTCTCCCTCCTTCAGCCAGCAGCCTGGCATAAATAGGGTTTGTTGAGGTCCGATTTCCCAGAAACGGCCAATGGCAATACCATTTACCCATACCATGCCTTTGCTCCATGTTTGCATATCGAGAAAAACATCCCCGGGCTTATCGATAATAAATGTAGTGCGGTAATAAGCCGGAGCAGTGACAGACTCCTTATTCTTCGCAAACTTTTTGTTTTTCACAAAATCATAATCGACCGAAAGATTAAATACCTGCCAGTTTTTTAACGCTTTAGTTCCTTTCTTATCTATCAACTCAACCTTTTCGGTAATACCTTTCCAATCGAGGATCGCCTCTCCAAAATTGACCCGTCCCATAGCCTCAACCAATATATCGAGTTGCGCATTCTTCTCCAGCACAGGCAACTTAACCGTATTTTGTCCACGGCGACGATCTAGACGGGCAATCAATTCTCCATTGACAAACACCTGAGCCCAATCATGTACCTCTGTTATTATCAGCGATGTTTCTTCTTTTATCGCGGGAAGGGTTGTCCAAAATATTGGATACTACCCCATCCCTGATCGAAATCTTCCATCGGCTTGATGTCAACAGTCTTTTTGGATTCAGGCAAATTATCGAAAAGAAGAGCCGATTCAGTAAATCTTATCTCCGGTATTTCTATTATCGGCATCGATTGCGGAATGTCGATCAACTCTTCTCCCTCATCCAGATAGTTTGACAACATGTCGCGCAGAGCATAATATTTTTCGGTAACCCATCCGGACTCGCTAATCGGTGCATCATAATCATTGAGCTGCACATAGCTGAGTATGCAGGGCTGTTAGCCCCACCCCAATGGCCAAATGTGGTACCTCCGTGAGCCATATACAAACTGAATGAGATTTTTTCATCGAGCATATCTTTCATCCCTGCTATCATGGCAGCAGCCGGACGGGTCTCGTGCGCACGTCCCCAATGGTCGAACCATCCACTCCAATACTCGCTACACATGAGAGGAATATCAGGACGTGCTTCTTTCAGGTTCTTAAACTGTTCTTTTATGTTGGCTCCTGTCCCAAAGTTGATTGTCCACAATAGGTCATCCAACCCGTTGTTTTTGAAATTGGAACTCCAGTCGCATTGGAATAAAGGAACTTCTGTAAATCCCGACCCTTTCACCATATCGCGTATATTGGATACATATTCTTTATCAGTATTGTATGATCCATACTCGTTTTCTACCTGAACCATGATGATGTTGCCACCCTTTGTTATTTGTAAATCTTTTAATTGTTTTCCTATTTCATTCAAGTAGATATTTGTCCTTTCAAGGAAATACGGATCATTGGTTCTCACCTTAATGTCTTTCTTCTTGAGGAGCCACCAAGGTAAGCCTCCCATCTCCCATTCGGCGCATACATATGGCCCGGGACGAACGATAATATACATCCCATGCTTTTGTGCCAGACGGCAGAACTGAGCCACATCGTTTTGCCCTGTGAAGTCGAAATTTCCGGGAGTCTGTTCATGTATATTCCAAAATACATAAATGCATATTGTATTCATCCCTAAAGCCTTACACATCCTGATGCGGTGTTCCCAATATTCGGCAGGAATACGTGTGTAATGAATTTCGGCAGCCTTAACGATGAAAGGCTTACCATTTAACAAAAAAGTGTTTTTCCCAATCTCGAATTTTCCTTTGCCATCGTCAGCATAGCAGTCCTGCAAGGAAAACACTGATATACAAATAACCAATAATGTTCCTAATATTTTTTTCATGATATGTATTTTTTATCCGCGTTTAATGATATTTGTGTTTCCGCCACCACGTAAAGTCAGGTCTACAGGCAGATTATTTTTCCATGAACCTCCTGTGAAATCAGGCACCTCAACCGAATTGGAGCGGTTAGCCGCAGACCAGATACTCAGCGGAGTAATACAACTCCACGCTGCTACATCATATACATCCATATCCAGCGGCAGACCATTGCGTAAACAATCGATCATACGCCAATCCATAATAAAGTCCATTCCACCATGACCTCCTATGGCCTTTGCGGCATCCGATATATGTTTGATAACTTCGGGTGTATATTGTTCTTCCAGTTCCCTGTATTTTTCGTCACTTATAAAATCATGTCCAAAAGCAATTTTTCCCGGTTCAGGATACTTTTGCACGTAACCTTTCGTCCCGCTCAATGTATGAATGCGACTATATGGGCGTGGACTGCTGACATCGTGCTGAAGCATTATAGTCTTTCCCTTATCGGTTCTGATAACGGACGTGTTCATATTGCCCCTATATTTCATTTTCGCCATTGGCGTGTAATAGTCGTCTTTGGCGGCCAATTCTTTAGCCAGTGCGCCGAGCATAAAATCGTTTGTAGACATGGAAGTCATATAGTCCATTTTGTCACCCCGGTTAATGTTCAACGCCCAGCATACAGGCCCTAACCCGTGAGTAGGATATGGGTTACCGCTTTCATGATTTTCTGTCCACCGCCAACCCGGATGATCAGGACTTCCGAACAGGCCACGCAACAGATCATGGATATACGCACCCTCTCCGTGCATTATTTCGCCCAAAATCCCTTTCTGAGCCATATTCACAGTGAGTATCTCGAAGAAGTCGTAGCAGCAATTTTCAAGCTGCATACAATGTTTTTTCGTCTTTTCTGAGGTTTCTACCAACTTCCAGCAATCTTCCATACTGGTGGCGGCAGGCACTTCTATAGCCACATGCTTGCCACATTGCATGGCATATACAGCTACGGGCGCATGCCATTTCCAAGGCGTAGCGATATATACCAGGTCGATATCATCCTGCTCGCAAAGCTTTTTCCATGCATAATCGTCACCAAAGTATTCTTTAGCAGGACGTTTATTGTTTTTTTTCAATGTTTCCTGAGAGCGTTTTACGGCATCTTCTTTCAAGTCACATATGGCGGTGACTTCAATTTCCTGTATATTCTGCATACGGGTTACTGCCCAGCCTCCACGACTACCTACACCTACATATCCAATTCTTACCGTAGGAATTTTGGGTGCTGCATAACCGCACATATTAAATAATTGTTTTCGTTTTTTTGCTAACTCTGTGTTTTTCTTAATTGATTCTTCTACTTCTTTATAAGTAGATGCCCCGGCAAATACTGATAGCATTGCACCTGAGCCCAGGAGTGACCCTTTCAGAAAATTACGACGATTCATGGTTATGTTATTTAAGGTTTAAAGAATCAAAAATAAACATTATTTATTTAATAATTCGAATCAGTAGTTGAAACTTGTTTTTTAACTAAAAGGTAACAACCAACAGTCACAGGAGCGTAGCGTATGTAAAGGTAACAGTTAACAATGAGTTCGTGGCTTTGCCATGTAGGGGCGTAATATCTTACGCCCGCAGACTC
>JAITVH010000049.1 GCA_031285905.1 Prevotella sp. | reverse complement strand
AACAGATGTAACACTTTCCAGATATTAGCTAATAGCCATTAGCTCTTAACCTTTTTTATATCTTCCTCCTCGTGGCTTTGCTACCCCCTCTCCCTTTGGAGAGGGTTGGGGTGAGGTAGTTTCTCATTTTTCAAAGAGCATTTTTTTCGCTTTCAACTTTCAATATATGGATCCCCTCCTACTTCAGGTACCCACAGCGTAAGGCTCAGATCACTATATTCACTCTCATCAACATGGGCATCCTCGAATAAATTACTAACAGCCTGCCGATAAGATGTTCCCCCTGCTTTTTCCATCTTTTTCTGCAACTCCATACTCTTTTTATAAACAGGCCCTAATTTGAACTTAAAAAAAGGCTTACCCTCGCATTCATCTTCTCCTAAATAGAATTTCATAGTATCATCCAATTCTACACTTATATTTTCTTCATCAGCTTCGCCTTCTTCAACCAATTGGCGGAATTGCCGGATAGCCAATGTAAGCGCAGTAGAAATAAGTGGAACGAGCTTATTATTAGTTAAGTCATAATAAGATGTCGATGCGGATGCTTTTTTATCTATTTCAAAATCGTTAGCTTCTTCATAACTCATCAGTCCATCATTATCCTCACTCCCTGCCATTATTTGTTCAAAACTGTATTTTGGTTTTCGTTTGTATGCTTTTAAACTTGTAACCAATTCATCCATCATTTCGCTGAAATCGTATTCTTCATTCTCATAAACCTCTTTAGGTTCATTAAACCATTTTTCCAGAAGGGCATCAGCATTATTGATGCTATACATATGCCAATCAGAATGAGTTTCATCTTCTTTATATGAAGCCCTTATTACAGCCTCAATAGGGCATAGATCATGAACCCTCATCAGCCATTCGTCAATATCGGCAGAAAATGCTTTACAAGCGTCATTCCCGAATAGCCCATTACCATACTCATTCCCTATAATTGTACGTATGCCCAATTCGCTAAAAAGGTGTAGGACAGGAGTTTCAATTCCGTATTTTTTCAGGTTTTCATCACCTTTGCTTCCTTCTCTCCTTGCAGTTTTAGGGGCAATTTCCAGAATCTTCTGTACTTGTTCAATAGATGGTTTTGTTATAAACTTGATATAGGTAGTATCACGGTCACCACTATCCATATAGAATTTTCTGACTCCGGATCCAAAGAAATAAAACGGGTAATCCATTTGCGTGTAGTTTTTAAAGTTAAACATAGCTATAAAGGTATCGATTTTCTTAAAAAATGCAAATCATGATATAAAATAGAAAACAAAAGATGACATCCATTGCGAGACCTTCAATTTTTATATCTTTGCAAGTAAAATGTTTAAAACGACTGATATGAGGATTATCCCTGATTCTGAATTGATTATAAATGATGATGGAAGTGTTTTTCACCTGCATATTAAACCTGAGCAATTATCGGAAAAGATTATTATGATGGGTGATCCCGACAGGGTCACACTTACAGCATCATTCTTCGATTCTATCGAATGCGATATTCAAAGTAGGGAATTCCATACTATCACAGCCACTTACAAAGGTAAGCGCATAACAGCCCTTTCTCATGGTATAGGCCCTGATAATATCGACATTGTTCTTACAGAACTTGATGCTTTGGCTAATGTAGATTTCGGAACAAGAGAGGTGAGAAAAGACTTTAAACAACTCACGATGGTTCGGGTAGGTACATCGGGAGGATTACAGCCGTTTTGTCCTGTAGGATCATATGTAGTCGCAAAAAAATCAATTGGATTTGATGGTGTTCTTAATTATTATGAAGGCCGTAATGCAGTTACATTAAATGATTTTGAGGAAGCTTTTAAGAAACATGCCAACTGGAATCCCCTACATTGTTCCCCATATGTGGTAAAAGCCGATGAGGAACTCGTAGCCCGCATAGGGTATGATATGATAAAAGGGGTTACAATTTCCGCTATCGGTTTTTATGGGCCGCAAGGGAGATATGTAAGGATGCCTCTAGCGAATCCTGATCTCAATAGCAGAATTGAAACTTTCGAATTTAAAGGAGATAGGATAACCAATTATGAAATGGAAAGTGCTCCGTTAGCAGGGCTTGGCAGATTGATGGGACATAAGGCTATGACCGTTTGTACAATTATTGCCAACCGCCTGGCCGGTGATTCCAATGCGAACTATAAAGGCTCGATAGAAGGATTGATTAAAACTGTTTTAGAGCGTATCTAATGGAATCACGAACGAAAAACATACTTAAAAGAACGATATACATACTTCTGGCTGTAATTGTTATTATTACATCTGTAATCGTCTTTGCCAATTGGAAAATTCCTCATGATACAAAAGAGTATGTTTTTGATGATACGGAGAATATTCCCGAACAAAAAGTAGCATTAGTACTTGGTACAGTGAGGTATACAGCCGGCGGTGAAAATCAGTATTTCACTTATCGCATCAGAGCGGCTAAAGAATTATACGAAGCAGGGAAAGTAAAAGCGTTCGTGCTTAGCGGAGACAATAGCCGAAAATCGTACAATGAGCCGGATGATATGCGTAAAGCCCTGATAGAGGCCGGTATCCCTGAAAACATAATTCATTTGGACTATGCCGGATTCCGCACGCTGGATTCTGTGGTCAGGATGTCGGAGGTATTTGGTCAGGATTCCTTTATTATCGTGTCACAACAATTTCATAATGAGCGGGCTATCTTCTTAGCTCAATATTACGGACTGGAAGCATATGGCTACAATGCTAAGGATTTGGAACTAAACCGATTTTCCTTTAAGACAAAGGCTCGTGAAGTGCTTGCCCGCGTAAAAGTATTCGTAGATATAATTACAAACAAAAAACCTAAGTTTTTAGGTGAACCTATTAATATTGATTAACATAATTAAGGTCGCAGACCTTTTATTGACCGACGAAGTTTAACAGTCTCAATTTATTATGGCTGTGAAATATGACATTGAATACTAACTATTATTTACAATTGAAGTTCATATCCAATTATGAAGAAACTATCATTCATGTTGCTGTTTTATACAGTATGTTTTTGTATCTACGCTCAAGACTCGAATAATGCATTGCTCAAAAAACTGGTAGAAAAGAATATTCTGACCCAAAGCGAAGCAGATTCTTTACAAATAACAACAGATAAAGAGACATCCCAAAACTCAATAGGTAAAACTGCGGACAAAGTCAGACAGGCTTTCAACACTCCATATATGCGTTTTGGCGGATATGGTATGTTCTTGTATAGATACAATGATACGGAGAATGTGAAACACAGTGCCGAACCCAGGGTTGTCTTTTTAACTATGAGGGGAGAATTGACTAAAAATCTGAAATACTTCATATTGGCTGAATTTGTTAATCCTGCCTTATATGAGTTTTACGGGGAATGGACACCATCGGATGAATTCAATATTAGATTGGGACAAATGAAAACGCCTATCTCTTTGGAAAATCAAATGTCGCTTACCGCCATCGAGGCTATTCTAAATACACGCTCCATATCTGCTCTCATTGGTATGGGCGAAGATGTGATGAGACTACAGAACGGAAAGAATAACACCGGACGAGATATAGGAATCCAAGCCTATGGGAATTTATTAAATATGGATACACATCATTTCTTACATTATGCTGCCGGAGTGTTTCAGGGAACAGGATTAAATACCAGAGAAAACAATAATGACAAAGACTTTACTTTCAATGTGATGCTTCAACCCATAAAAGGTTTCCGTATAGGAGGTGGTGGCTATTTCGGTGAAGCGAGATATATAAAACCGGATGGAACCGAAGAAGCCGTAGAAAGGAACCACGTGAGAAATAGATGGATAGTCAGTTCAGATTACAGATCGGACAGAGTGTATGCACGGGCCGAATGGATCAAAGCTAATGATGGAGGCATAAGCAAAGAAGGGCTTCACGGAATGGGGCTTTACTACTTCATTCCTCAGAAATTAAATGCTTTTGCTAAGATGGATTACCTGAATCAGAATAAAGACTTGAACACTGAAGTAATAGAATATACTTTAGGAGTGAACTACTATTTCTATGACGCTTGTCGCTTACAATTAAACTATATCCGTTCTAATTACTCTAAAAGTTGGGAGGCTCCCGATTCAAATGCAGTTATGGCACAGTTACAGATTGTCTTCTAACATTGTAATCTCTCTTAGGGCTATGCATTTCTCGTCCTTCCGGATTTATAATCCGGTGAAACGAAATACTGTTGGATGATGATAAAGAACAGTTTGTACTTGATACAACGTTATTCTATGGAACTTATTCATTTCTTACCGAACTTCGATGCCTAACGGCATGATTATAATTTATATAATACGGTTATTTTTGATTTTGATCCGATTCGGAAATAATATATATTTGTCTGAAGATAATCAATTATATAAAGAAATGAGAAAAACATATAGCATTCTGTTATTTTTCTTGTGCTGTAGTTTCATAATGGCACAGAACCAGAAAGTGTTGGTTGCCGCTCATCGGGGCGACTGGCGCAATTATGCCGACAACAGCATCGAGGGTATTGAAAGTTGCATCAGAATGGGGGTGGATATAGTCGAAATTGATGTGGCTAAAACCAAAGACGGGCATTTGGTCTTGATGCATGACAAAACGGTTGACCGTACTACCAACAGTAAAGGAAAAGTCAGTGATTTTATGCTGGAAGAAATATGCCAAATACGCCTCAGAAATGGGTTGGGACGGGTAACGGATTTTCTAATTCCAACTTTGGAAGAAGTGATGTTGATCTCTAAAGACCGTATTATGGTCAATATCGACAAAGGCGACGCTTATTTCGATGATATATACAAAATCTTGAAAAAAACCGGAACGGTTAAACAGGCGATTATCAAGTCTAGTAAATCTTATGAAGAGTTGAAAACACAGTACGGTGAAATTATGGACAAGATGATATTCATGCAGATCATCACATTGAAAAAAGAGACAACGTTTGATTCCATCACTCCGCTATTAGATAAAAAATATCCGTATTACGAAATTTGCTTTCGCGAAGATAATTATAAATTGCTTTCGCAAATAAAGAAAAAATTACAAGAAGCCAATTCCGTTATCTGGATGAACTCGCTTTGGGATTCCCTTAACGGCGGATATAGTGATGATAAAGCTTTGAAAGACCCGGATGGCACATGGGGCTATTTAATTAATGAGTTGGGCGCAGGAGTATTGCAAACTGACCGTCCCATGTTGATGCTTAACTATTTGAAAGAGAAGAAATTGCATAATTAAGGATATTAACTTAGGGTACAAAAACATTTTTCCCTTTTTCGAAATGCCTTTGTATTCTATTTATCTAAAGTTCTTCAAATTGTTCCTGATATAGGGAATAGTACTTCCCTTTTTTATCGATCAGTTCCTGATGGGTTCCCTGTTCTATAATCTGTCCTTTATCAAGTACTAATATTTTATCCGCATTCCTTACTGTCGACAAGCGATGGGCGATTATAAGACTTGTACGTCCCTGCATAAGCTTATCCAATCCTTTCTGAATAAGTATTTCGCTGCGTGTATCGATATTGCTTGTAGCTTCATCTAATAATAGAATAGGAGGATCGGCAATCGCTGCCCGTGCAATATTGAGCAATTGCCTCTGCCCTTGACTAAGGTTTGCCCCATCATTTTCCAGTTGTGTATTATAACCCTGAGGCAGACGTTTGATAAAAGAGTGGGCTGCTGTTAGTTTTGCTGCTTCCATCACCTCCTCATCCGTTGCATCTAAGCGCCCAAACCGGATATTTTCACAAACTGTTCCTGTAAAAAGATGAGTATCTTGGAGAACAATAGCCATTGACTGGCGTAGATTATCACGTTTAATATCACTGATTGAAATACCATCTATAGTGATATCCCCTGATTTAATATCAAAGAATCTCGGGAGCATATTTAAGATGGTCGTTTTCCCTGCCCCTGTCTCTCCTACCAGTGCTATTTTCGTACCGGGAGCAGCATGCAATGAGACTCCCTTAAGGATTAGTTTTTCCGGTTTATAGCCAAAGTAGACATCTGTCATCTTCACATCACCTTTTATATCATTAAGAAAGACACTATCTGAGGCATCATCCTGCTCAGGAGCTTCATCTATTACCTGAAAGATGCGTTCCGCACCTGCGATTGCCGCCTGAATACTATTATAGAGGCTGGCCAACTCATTTATAGGTCTTCCAAACTGACGAGAATATTGGAGAAAAGCGGCAAGTCCACCTACATCAAATCCCCTGAATATGGCGAGCAACGCACCCACAATAGTAATTATCACATAATTCAGAGTGTTGAGATTTTGCATGATGGGCATCATCAAACCGGAGTAAAATTGAGCCTTTTCAGCCTTATCTTTCAGGCTTTGATTAAAGCTTTCAAAATCGGCTTCTACTTCTTTTTCCCTCCCGAAGACTTTGATAACCTTTTGCCCGCTTATCATCTCTTCGATATAGCCATTTGTTTCTCCAAGTACTTTTTGTTGTGCCTTAAAGTACTTGCGGCTTCGTTTGACAATATACTTTGCACTTAAAAACATTAATGGCACTGTGATCAGAGTAACGAGGGTTAATATAGGGCTTATATAAATCATCAGTACAAAAATACCGACAATCATTAATGCACTGGTAAGCATATCGGAAAGGCTGTCTGTCAGTGCAGTACTTACCTGATCAATGTCGTTGGTATAACGACTCATCAGGTCGCCATGCTGATGCGTATCGAAATACTTGATCGGTAGATTCTCCATTTTAGCAAACAGTTCAACCCGCATGCGGTTTACCGTACGCTGTCCTATCTTGTTAAGCAAGCGATATTGAATATAAGTAGCCACCACTCCGACAAGATATATACCACCCAAAAGAAGTAATATCTTCACCAGCCCCGGATAGTTTCCGGGCATTATATAATCATTGATGATAGGTCGTATCATATAAGAGCCCAGCAGGCTGGTTACAATACTGATGATGATCAGAAAACCAATAACCGCCAGCAACTTCTTGTCGCATGCCAAATAAGAAACCAGCCGAAAGAAAGTCTTTCTCCCTTCTTTTGGTTTCCCATCTTGTTTATAGTGATCTCCGTGCGCCATAGCCTTAAAAAGCGATTTGTTGTGAATTATATATTTCCTGATAAACTTTCGAACTCTTAATAAGTTCCGAAGGTTTACCAATGGCGTCAACCTCCCCGTCTTCCAACACAATTACCCTATCGGCTGTCTGCATTGTATTAATTCGCTGAGTAATTATAAACACAGTTGTATTAGCCAATAACTTATCAAGATTATACCTTATCTTTTGTTCGGTATCGGAGTCTACCGCACTTGTGCTATCGTCTAGTATCAATATCTTAGGCTTTCTCAATAATGCGCGGGCTATACAGATGCGTTGTTTCTGTCCTCCGGAAACGTTTATACCGCCACGTCCAAGCAATGTGTTGTAACCATCCGTGAATGACATAATAAAATCGTGTGCCTGAGCAGCTTTTGCAGCTTCTTCGACCTCTTCCAGCGTAGCATTAGGATTGCCCCACCGCAGATTATCAAGAATGGTTCCTGTGAATAACTCATTCTTTTGCAATACCATTCCTATTTCATTATGCAGTTCATCCAGATTATATTCTTTTACGTTCACACCATCAATCAATATCTCTCCGGCAGTTACGTCATACAAACGGGGTATAAGTTGCACCATAGACGTCTTTGCCGAGCCTGTAGCTCCTACAACCGCAATAGTTTCTCCCGGGCTGATATCAAAATTTATATCTTTCAACACATCGTTTTCTCCTCCCCCATACCGAAAGTATACCTTCTTGAAGGCAACTTCACCTTTATGAATCCGGTATTTATCTTCTAAACCTGTAGGTGAATTTGTTAACACAGGTTTCGTATCAAGGACTTCAATGATGCGCTCAGATGAAGCTGAGGCACGGGCGATATTTACAATAACCATCGACAGTAGCATTAACGCCATCAAAATCTGCATCAGGTAATTGACAAAAGAAATCAGTTCCCCGACTTTCAACTCCCCGGACATTGTTTTTACTCCTCCTACCCATAATATAGCAATAACAGAGATATTCATTATCAACTGCATCACAGGAAAGATGGATACCACTACATTAGATGCCCTGATCACCATATCACGTAAATCTTCACTGCTTTTTTCGAATTTCCTGGTTTCGAAATCTTCGCGGACAAAAGACTTGACTACACGTATATTTATCAGATTTTCCCTGACAACGGCGTTCAACCCATCTATTTTTTGCTGTACTTTCATAAAGAGAGGGAATCCCTTGCGCAGGATAAGATATACGCTTATCCCCAATACAGGTATTGCCGCAATAAGCACCAGTGCCAAACTTATATTGATTTTGATAACAAAAAAGGTTGCCATGATCAACATTAAAGGCGAACGCAGCAAAAGACGTAACCCCATTAATATTACCTGTTGTATCCTTGTTATATCATTGGTTAAACGTGTGATCAATGAAGCGGAATTGAACCGGTCTATTTCTGTAAACGACAGTTGTTGTATCTTACCAAAAAGTGTGGAACGCAAATCTGTACCAAAACCAATGGAAGCCCGGGAGGAAACATATACATTAATGATGTTGACTATTAACCCGACAATAGAGATACCGACCATCAGCCCTCCTGTTTGTGCAATAACCGACAAGTCTTTATACATAACACCCTCGTCTACTATTTTGGCCATAAACCACGGCTGAATAGTTTCACATAATACCGTAATCAACACCAGAACAGGACTTATAATCAGGCTATTCCTGTATTTCTTTAAAATCTGCCAATAATACTTCATTAACAGGTGCTTAAATTTATGTTGTATTCAAATCTCATTATAATATGAAGTTCTTTCATAACAAATTAAATCCTAATCTGTTCAGCAGGATGCTTTCCTCTTCGGGAGCATTTTTTATAGTGTAAGCAAGATATTCCCTTCGTAATGGATATTCGTTCCGAAACTGTTTAAATCTTTCAGGATACTCTCTTAAATGCCTGCAATCATCCATCGGGTTATATGTTTTCAATATGGCACCAAAAATTCTGTTTTGTTCTTTTATATCATTCATATCAATTATTGGATTCTCAGGACTTAAAGGTTTTATCAAAGAAAGGGGTTCTTTACTTAACCCATAAAAATCTGCTATAGTCTCCAATGACATTCGGCTGGCATTCGCTTTACCGTCGGCCGAATAGCCTGCAATATGCGGAGTAGCAATATCTGCCATATCAAGGTAATCAGGATCAATAGTCGGTTCATCTTCCCAGCAATCAATAATAGCCCCCGATATTGTTCCGCTCTTGATCGCTCTTTTTATCGATTCGGTGTCAACAATTCCCCCTCTGGCAGAGTTAATTATGATAGGCTTCCTAATAAGCGAAGCAAAAAAAACGTCATCAGCTAAATGGAATGTCTTGTCTGTACCTTCTTTAGTCAATGGTGTATGAAAGGTAATAATGTCTGCCTCTTTCATAATAGTATCGAGACTAACAAATATATCATTACCTTCAGCTTTCTGTCTTGGAGGGTCGTTCAATAGTACCTTCATGCCTAATAATTCACAAGCAGCAGCTACCTTTTTCCCCACGTTCCCCACTCCTACAATTCCGATAGTTTTATTTCGTAGATCAAAGTTCTTAATCCGGGCTATATCGATCAACGAGGAAACAATATATTGCTGAACCGAACCGGAATTGGAGCCCGGTGCATTCCTCCATGCAATTCCATGCGACTCGCAATAAGCCGTATCGATATGATCGAATCCGATAGTGGCCGAACAAATCAATTTAACATTGGTATCGTGCAATATAGATTCATCGAAACGAGTGACTGTCCTGACGATTAATACATCTACCTCTTTTATAGATTCGTTTGTAAAATCTGTACCATCAAGATAAGTTACATCGCCATAGTATTCAGCAATCCCTTTCAAATAGGGAATATTTTTATCAGCTATTATTTTCATTTGTCAATGTGTGAAAAAGATTCTCTATCGATCCTATCTCGCCAATTTGTTTATCTGCCTTTATCTCACCTTGATCGAGTAAAATGACACGCGAACTGATTCCCTTTACTTCCTGCAAGATATGCGAAGAAAAAAGGATTGTCTGAAAATCGGATAGCCTTTTCAATAAGTTCATCAGGCTCTCTCGCTGATTTGGATCCAGACCTGATGTCGCTTCATCCAGAATCAAAAATTCCGGGTCATTTATGAGTACCTGTGCTATTCCAGTGCGTTGTCTGTTACCTTTCGATAATTCGCGGATTTTCTTCTTATATTCTCTTTGCAAACCCGTTTGTTCTATCAAGAATGGTATTCTCTTTTTATCCACATGGTAAATTCCGGCTGTATATTCAAGGTATTCCCTGACATACATATCATCGTAGAGAGGGTTGTCTTCAGATAGATATCCAATCCGTTTCTTAATTTCTGACTTATTCTCATCAAAAGGCTTTTCGTCAAAAAAGACTTCTCCCGAATCGGGAACAAGCACCCCACATAGTATCTTCATCAGGGTGGATTTACCGGCACCGTTAACGCCCAGCAACCCGATGATCTCTCCCTTATCCATATTAAAGCTAACGTCAGACAGGGCTGTTAGTTCACCATATGCTTTTGAGAGATTCTTTATTTGTATCACCTTGTTTGTTATTATTGCCTGTAAAAATAATAAATCTCCCCGATGTATTCGGAGAGATTTATCAGAATGTATTTTATTGTAAGCTATTTTCTTCCCTGCATTTCCTTATCTAGCGTGTAGATACCAAAGCCATTATCTTTGATCATATTCAGTGCATCAATATAACTTTGGGCCGTAGATTCTTCTTCTACTTGTTCATTTACAAACCATTGAAGCATGCTTTCTGTTGCATAATCTTTTTCTTCTCTAGCCAATGCCACAAGATCGTTAATCAAGGCTGTAACTACTTTTTCATGCTTCAGGGTTTCTTCAAATGCATGCAATGGAGAGTTCCATGAAAGATCAACCTTTTCAATTGGTTTCAATTCTACTTTCCCTCCTCTTTCTATTACATAATTAAAAAAACGAAGTGCATGCTCCTGCTCTTCATCAAATTGTATTTTGAACCAGTTAGCCAAACCGGGTTTCCCATCTGCAGCAAAATGGGCAGACATTGACAGATATAGATAAGCAGACCAAAATTCTGCATTGATTTGCGCATTTAGCGCGGCTTCCACTTTTTTACTTAACATAATGATGATATTTTGATATTAGTTTCCGTTGTTGATAGTTTTCTGATACAATATTACGAATATATTATCATTCATCCAATGAATATAGATATTTGTTAAGGCAAATCAAGAATAACTATTAAGGCATTTTAAACGAGTGATATGATCTTTTCTAGCTTATGCTTTTAGCATTTACAGGCTATTGAATCACCCTTCTCGTATAGGATACCGATAAAATAAAAAACGTTAAGAAGATTCTCAAATATGAATTATTAACCTTATATTCGTATTGCCTTAAATAATCCTATGAAACTACATATAGAAAAACAAATCTTTAAGAAAAGATGTTTAAAATTTAGTTTTCAAACATATAGTAACAGGCATATTGCACTATGGATATTTTAGAGTTATACAAAATCTACCAGAAACACCCGGAAATATCGACTGATACCCGAAACAATCCTAAAGATTCTATATTTTTTGCACTTAAAGGGGCAAACTTTAACGGTAATGAATATGCCGAACAGGCTATCGCGTCAGGATCAAGTTATGCAATTGTAGATGAGGCAAAACATGCAACAAAATCCAATATTATATTGGTTGACAATGCCCTTGAGACTCTGCAACAACTCGCCACTTATCACAGGACGCAAATAAAGACGCCCATAATAGGTATTACCGGAACAAATGGGAAAACCACCACTAAAGAATTAATCACCAGTGTTCTCTCACAGGAATATAAAGTTATCTCAACCCTTGGTAATCTGAATAATCATATCGGAGTTCCACTCACAATCCTCCGAATAAGGAAAGAGCATGAGATAGTGGTGATAGAAATGGGAGCCAGTCATGTGGGCGAAATAAAACAGCTCGCCGAAATAGCCCGCCCTAGTTATGGCCTGATAACAAATATCGGACATGCACACATAGAGGGTTTCGGATCATATGAAAATGTGATTAAAGCAAAAGGAGAACTCTATGAATATATTCGTAAAACCCCAGATGGTAAGATATTTTTAGACCACAGTAATTCTCTACTAAAAGAGATGTCCGAAGGTATAACGGCCATAGAATATGGATTTGAGGAAGAGGTTTTCGTATCAGGGAAAGTGTTGGCGATCAGGCCATATCTCGAGTTTGAATGGAAGTTTGGAAACCGTCGCAGAAAAGTAAAAACAAAACTCATTGGGGAGTATAACTTATCGAATGTACTGGCTGCCATTACTGTGGGTAATTATCTCGGAGTTAAGGCTACTTTGATTTGCAAGGCGATAGAAGGGTACGAACCTACAAACAATCGTTCACAACTAAAAGAAACGGGTAAGAATATGCTGATTATTGATGCGTACAATGCCAATCCCACCAGTATGCATGCTGCCCTTGAGAACTTCGATCATATGGATGTTAACCATAAGGTATTGATATTGGGTGACATGAAAGAGTTAGGCCCTGAAACTGATATGGAACATCAAAAAATAGCAGACTATATATCTCTTCATAGTTTTGATAAGGTATTGTTTGTCGGTGATAACTTTAGCCGCATCAAGACTGATTATCCCCGTTTCAAAGATTTAGACAGCCTTAGAAATTATCTTACCGAGAATCCGATAAAGGACAGTTATATCCTATTGAAAGGCTCACGAGGTGTACAATTAGAACAATGTATAGAAATGCTATAGATATAAGAATTGAACTCTAAGGATAAATAAACTTCTTCATCTTCTTTCATAACTTTTTTGCTAACACAAAACAATCAAATATAAACAAATAGGCTGTCCAAATGGACAGCCTATTTTCTTCACCTAACATTCTTTTTGATTTCTACCATTCTATAGCCTGATCTTCGTCAGGTATCTGAGTATTGATCTGGCGTTCCATTGTGATCAAGCCTTCTACCCTATAGATAATCTTTTCTCCGGGAACAGTTGTATAATCCACAAATTCATAACCGATATTAGTAATTGTCAGATATCGATGCAGCAAATATGGACGAGTAGCATCCATTCTTTCAAGTATATAGTAATAAGGATCAAAACCAAGATCAACAAATTCCATATCCGGATTATTGGATGAGAATGAAGCAAAGCCTGTTTCCTTATCAAAATCAATGAAAACCTTATATTTATCACGGTCTGCGAAGTTTTCATCTACCATACCGGCATAGAGGAATACCTGGTTTTCATCCGAAACATATAAAGTAGTATTTTGTCTAACAATAGCACTGCTTAACTCTTCATATATATATTGCCCCGCGTTATCAGGATCCGGTTTAGGTGGATCTAATTTCGTTACAATATAAGTTTTCAATGTGGTAGCCCCATATGTTCCGGAATAATCATTAAATGGGTTTACCCTAAGTAATGCTTTCTTATACCATTTACGAGGGTGTGCCTCATAACCATACGAAGGATCTTCAAGAATTGTCAGTGGTAATACCTGAGGTTTTACTAAATCGACGCCTGCTAAAGTAAAACTGATCTCCAGTAAACCTTTATCCTTTCCTGCCGGAATATTTACAACTTCGGGGAATGAATAATGGTTACTTGCCAATTCCTCATAGTAAAAATCTGTACGATTCTGAAAACGGTCATAATTCAAAATATCCAGCGTATCGGGATCCACTCCTACATGCACAGCTATATCCTTGTCATTTGTTGTTGACCCACTGACAATTACAGGGAGCTGATAAGTTACCTTTTCATTAGCTTTGTAACGGACATAGATAGGACTTACTCCTCCGTCATCATTTCCAATAGTAGCCACAAAAGAGACAAAATGCTCAAATTGTTCGTCTTTCCATTCATCGTTGCACGAACTACACAATATCAGTACAGCCAGCAAGGACAGTAAACCATATATCTTTTTCATATATTCATTCATTTTTTTAATTAATCATTATATGTCCATCCAGGGTTTTGAGTAAGTCTGCTGTTCTTTTTCAGTTCATCATGACTTATCGGCCAGAACCACATTTTGTCAGCAAAGGAAGTACGGAGTGACCATACTGCAACCGGTGTATGGAATAAGTCCCTTTTTGATTGATCCATAAGAACATTACATCCATAAATAGGCAATGCTTCTTCGTCATTAGCATCTAACCAACGGCGTAGGTCATAGTAACGTTGTCCTTCAGCCATCAATTCTATAAAACGCTCGCGCTTGATTCTTTCACGCATTTGGTCTCTACCTGATGCAGCATATTCGCTATCCGGATAATCCGGTACCCCGGCACGGATGCGTACAGGATGGATACCTCTTTCCATTTCGCTACGGGTACGGCTAATAGTGTAACTTTCGCCTTTCCATGAAGGGATAGTATATGTACCTGTTAGTTCATTTAATGCTTCAGCATACATAAGAAGAATATCTGCATAGCGCATGGCAGGTTCCACTTTAGTCATTATTTTCGAAGAACTTCCTCCTTCATATGTATCATTATCATGTACATATTTTCTCATTCCGATACCAGTACGTAACCAATATGCATTTGATGAAGTATATCCGTTACCCTTGTCATCATCGCGATAATAGAATAATTGCTTATTGCGATTTTCTTCCTTGCTTTCATTGTATAAAGTCCAGAATGTACCGCTATAGGCCACAGAAGCATAGAAACGTGGTTCACGTTCTGCATATTGAAATGAAACTCCGGCACGTAATGGTTTATATTTATCAGGATTACCATCAATTTCTCCTTGGGTGATAAAACCTGTTGGACGAGCGCTTCCATCTCCACGACCTGCCAATTCGAAATCTTTTCCCGGAGTGTCAGTACCATCGTTCATATAATATGCATCAACAAGTTTTTGTGTAAGTCCGTGAGTATTCCATCCTGTAGCAGAACGCGGTAATTGATGGGCTACCATAGCCACTACGCCGGCTCCTTCATTTGTTCCCCGCGTAAATATCATTTCAGCGTTACCGGAAGCACTTATTGATCCGTTAAATAATTGACGGTAAGATTCACACGGATCTATATTAGCCCAACCATACGGCCATTCTTTTTCCGAGAAATTGCCATCTGCCTTAACTGCAGTTGTTTTAGTACTTGAATAATTCACGTATAGGTCATATCCTGCAGTAGGAGCAAGCTCTATAACGTCTCTGGCAGCAGCAGCAGCTTTAGCCCATTTCTCTTCATTGTATTCTGTAGATAAAAGACGTCTTCCCTGGTCATCTACCACTTGTGCAGCCCAGGTTTCATTATTACCGTTCGCTATCGGGCTGGCTGCATATAACAATACCTTAGCGCGAGCTGCTAAAGCAGCACCACATGTAGGACGTCCGATAACATCTTGCCCACGCTTCATCCCTAATTTTTCCATTTCTTTTGCAGCCTGCAACAATTCATTGCTAATGAATTCGGCACACTCTTCGTATGAGCTGCGCGGAGTTGCTACGGCATCGTAACTTTCAGTATAATCAATACCCTCATCAGGAAGTAAAGGAATCGGGCCATATTTACGCAATAACAGCCAATATAAGTATGCTCTGGCAAAGCGAGCCTGTCCTCTGTAGTCTGTTATCTCATCATCATTCATTTCTTTATTCATATATATATTATGAATAAAAGTAGAGGCATTACGTATTCCCCGATAGCTTCGAGTCCATGAGTCTTGTTTTTCACTTTCATTATAATCCCCTGTTTTGAATTTGTTGTATGAAAGCTCGATTTTCGTAGGGTCATAGTCCGAATCGCGGTCACCCCAATACATATCATCTGCAAAGTTTTGAGGAGTAACATCTTTACTTGCCACATCCATATTTTGACCTAAAAGTTCAGCATATACATGTGCCAACCATTCTTCAGCATAAGGTTTGCTTTCAAACACTTTTTCAATTGTCATTCGATCTTTAAAGTACTGATCAGATTCCAGATAATCGGAACAGGAAGAGACAATAACCCCTACCAGTACTAATAACAGAATATATATTTTCTTTATCATATTTCGTTTCATTTTATAAGTTAACACTTAGTCCTATTAAAACTGATTTGGTTAAAGGATATGTTTCTCCACGTGAGTCAAGTTGCTCCGGATCCCACAGTTTGAATTTCGACCAAGTTAACAGATTTGTACCAGTTAAGAATAAACGTGCATTATTAAGATGTATCCTATTAACAATATTCTTAGGGATAGTATAACCTACTTCTACTGTTTTCAGACGCAGATACTGTCCATTACGCAACCAATAAGTAGAGTTACGATAGTTATTAGCATTGCCTCCATAACTCAACCGAGGATAAGATGCATTCGGATTCTCTGTAGAAGGATCGCCCGAAATATCGGCGGATATCCAGCGATCACCACCCATTATATCTTTCAATAATGTGCCCCATTCGCCTTCGCTAAATGCATATACTGTTTTACCATATATAAAGAATGTTGATTTACCGGAACCCTGGAAATGCACATTTATATCCAGTCCTTTCCAACTGGCAGATACTCCCAAGCCATAAACCAAGTTAGGAACCCTGGTAGCACCAATGGCAACTTCATCACCAGAATCTATAACGCCGTCACCGTTTACATCTTTATATTTTATATCACCCGGCTGATAAGTTCCAAATGTTTGTGTAGGACTGGTACGAATATCATCATAATCTTCAAACAAGCCTAAGGATATCAACCCTTTAGTTTGATTAATACGATATCCTTTCATTGTCTGATAGGCATATACATTATTCGGTTCATCCCTTTCAACAATCTCATTCTTACTGTAGGTCATATTGCCACGGACAGTTATATTTACATCCTGGATTTTTTGCTTATATTCGATACGTCCATCAATTCCATTCATTTTAGTTTCCCCTACATTCGCTTTCGGAGTACTTTCTAGCCCAACCATTGCCGGCAGATTTTCACGAGCCATATAAATTCCGGTACGTTTTTCCCAGAAATAATCGACATTAGCCTGAAATTTATCACCAAAAAGCGATAAGTCCAGCCCCAGGTTATTTTTCGTAGCAATTTCCCAAGTAACATATGGAGATGCAACCTGGCTATAGTATTTTCCTGAATAGGAATTGGTAATTCCGGCATCGCCCCAGTTATAACCACTGCCATTGCTGCCAATAGTGTAAAGGTATGGGAAACGGTTGTCATCGCCCAGATTATCGTTACCTACTTTACCCCATGAATAACGGAATTTAATCATTTCTATCCAATCCACATTATCCTTTATGAAAGGCTCTTCACCAAGATTCCAGCCTACAGAAAATGCAGGGAAGAATCCGTATTGTTCCCCTTTAGCAAAGTTTTCAGAACCAGTATATCCAAAGTTAAAGTCTCCAAAATAACGGTACTTCCAGTTATAGGTTGCACGCCCTGCGATTCCCTGATTACGTTTCGATACTCCGTTTTTGATATCACCTTCTCCATAAATATCCAGAGTTTTAATAAAGGCATCCCGTGTATATCTCAATGCTCCTCCTACATTATGCCCATCGCCAAAAGTACGGTCATAGTTAAACATGGCTTCAAAATACTCACGGCGATTACCTGTCGCAGTACTATATTGAAACATTTCGCGAGGGTCTGAAATATGACTAAATACCAGATTCCCATTTTCGTCACGGGCACGCTCAGCTTTCCATTGTTCAGGCCATTTGCGACGTTGTATTTCATTATAGTTATTGGTATCAAACCCAAAATTTCCGGTAAATCGAAGCCCTTTGGTTATAAAATCGAAGTTTTGCTCGAGAGAAACATTTGTATTGATTACATTTTCCCAGTTTTCGTTATATCCTGTCTGAGTCGACATTACCCACGGGTTAGTATGGTTTCCGGTACCCAGAGCCGGAACATAGCCATTAGAATACATCACCGGAGTGCTTATAGGGGTATAACCGAATAAAGCATCCCAAGTCCCGCTATCCCCTAATCCCGGACTGTTACGCTTTGATAATTTTCCCGCAAGGCCTACTTTTAATAAGGTTGTTTTGGTAATATCGATATCGATATTCATACGGTAATTCCAACGCTTGTAGTTTGCATTTGTATTATAATCATTTTTCAGTGTTGCATCAGTCTTATACATCCCTTCGTCTTCCTGATAGCTTGCCGATACGAAATAGCGTGCTGTAGCACCTCCACCTCTCATATTCAGATTGGCACGGTAGCTCATAGCTCCGTCTTTAAGTAACAGATCCATCCAGTCTACATTCGGATATAGATCCGGATCATGCCCTAATCTAAGTATTTCAAGTTCTTCCGGTTGATAGATAGGCTCAAAGTTACGGGTAATACGCGACTCATTAATCATACTGGCATAAGTAAAACCATCAGCGAATTCTGGTGTAAATGTACGTGCATTGTACATTGTTTCCACTTTAGCATCGATACTTATCTTTCCTTCCTTACCACGCTTTGTAGTGATCAGGATTACACCATTTGCTCCTTTCGATCCGTAGATAGCAGTTACAGAAGCATCCTTAAGTACTGAAAATGATTCTATATCTTCAATATTGATATCATCCAGAGTACGTTCAAATCCATCTACTAATACATAAGCCGAACTTCCGGCACCGAAAGTCGATATACCCCGGATCCAGAATTCCGAAACATTTTTACCAGGCTGTCCTGACACTCCCATGGCTATGATCCCCGGCACATTACCGGCCAGTGAATTCGAAATATTAGAGGAAGGGTTTGATTTCAAATCATCTACATTCACCGTAGTAACAGCACCGATCAAAGATAGTTTTGTCTGCCGGCCGGTACCTGTAACTACAACCTCATTCAAGACACTGGCATCTGCCTCATTCAGTACTACATTGACTGTCCTCTGTTCATTTATTACGACTTCTTTTTTGTCAAAGCCAATATATGAAAAAACTAATGTCTGGAATCTCTGAATCTTTATAGAGAATTTTCCATCAAGATCAGTCATAACCCCTAATCCCGGAACGTCTTTTACTGAAACACTTACACTCGGCAACGGTTCATTATTAGCATCCGTTACAACACCTGTCACATCAACAGCCTCCTGTGCAAAAACACTGGCGGAGAAACCCAGAAGTAACATATATATTATTAAAAATTTCTTCATATTATAAGTATGTGTTTATTCATAAATTACTCTTCACTCTCCTCTACAGGAGCCGCTTCTTCATCCATTTCTTCCAAGGCAATTTTACGGATACGCTTGTTGCTGCCATCACCTACATAGAATGCCTTCTCAACCTCGTCATATTCAATTCCGGTTGGCCGATCGAAACGAGCCTCTTCGCGTAAATCTCCATCTACATATCCCCATGGATCAGCATTAATACTGGAACTACCACGTCCAGCAAAAGTTGTCACAGCACCATCAGGAGATAATACACGAATGGAATGCGTAAACCTGTCTGCAATATAAAAATCATACTCATCAGCTTGTCCTTCATATTCAGAATTTTTCACAAATACACCCTGATAAGGGGTATCAAAACGAGCAGAAGTACCAACTCCATCTGCCCAACCAGAAGCTTTAAGTCCACCGGCTACTATGTAAGGCTGATTGAATAATTTTTTACTCCAGTTGTAATCGCAACGTAGGATATAATGCCTATTTACAACTACGATATAGCAATAGTTTCCTGTAGGGTGGATCTGGATCCTGTATTCCCATTCAGGGTCGTGAACGAAAAACAATGGTGTAGTATTTTGTGTAGCAGATCCTTCTGTGATCCATTTCATTAGGTCATAGCGGTAGAACTGGCCTTTGTTATAGCTATTGTAATACATTTCTCCGTTTTCCGGATGAACTGCTACAGTATTACATTGTTTAAACCTTGTTAATACTTCTGTTGATTTAAAATCCGAACTCCGTGGCAATGCAATTACATTGCGGTCACTCTCTCCTCCCCGGTCTTCTGCTACAAGCATATATTGTGCATCAGTGGAAAAATCGATACCACGAGGGCGACTAAAATCCTCCCTACTTACTCTGGAAATAGTACTATCTTCGAAATTAACATGGTACAATCCACTTCTATTGTCAAAAACCATATACATATGCTTTCTGCTCAGTGGATCAAATTTAAGCCAAGAACCTTCATCAAATCCACTCGCTCTCTCCGAGTTAGGTGTATTTTTTTTGAAACTTCCATCTTTCCAACCTTGGTCATCCCTGTCGTTTTTATATCCGGCCAAAGTCGACACTACCATCTTACGTTGGTAATCGAATATTTCATCAGCATGTCCTACTACAGGGCTGTCTGCGCCGACGCGTACTTCAATATCTCCACCAAAAGCTTGTCTTGGTACAATACAGTAGATGCTTTCATTTTGCACTGAAATTATTACGGCCTTTTTTCCGCCAATAAATACCTGTACAATACTTGCATCGTTCCCAAAATTGCTTCCATAGATCATTAATCGCTGACCCATACCTCCCGCTGTAGGAAGAAATTCACTGATCACAACAGGCTTTGAAGGATCAAAAGGATCGCTCACAACCGCGCTAGAAGGAATTTCAACAGTGTCGTCTCCACAACTTGCAAAGCCAAAAACGACTAAAGCCAACATTATCCAGAGATAACGCCAGCGCTCACTTTTCTTCGTGATACTTTTTGTTTTCATAATTACATGTGATTATTAAAAATGAATTAAATACATTATAAGTCTGGCAATTGTGAAGTCTGGAAACTTCTAATCACCACTTAAATTAATAGGTAAAACCTATCCATCCGAGCCCGACGAGTAACGGGACTTCTTCAATTCTTCCATATTTTTCTTTTAAGGTTAGAGGTTAATAAATATTTAGCTTAGTAGTTGAAATACAGATTTTAATTAATTATTCGTCTTTTCACGGCTTAATCCAATATATTTGTGTTTCATGATAAAACAAAAGAAGCCTATGCATCAAATAAAAATTGATGCATAGGCTTCTCTTTTTTTAAGAGTTTTTTTGTATATCTTATTATGCTTGGCGCTCTCTATCTCTCTCTCTCTCTCTCTCTCTCTCTCTCTCTCTCTCTCTCTCTCTCTCTCTCTCTCTCTCTAATAAAATAAGAGGACGTTCCAAATATATTCTGTTAAATATCTGGCACTTACAAGTAGATATAAAAGAGTTAAACATCTGCACTTTTTAATTAAATATTTTTGATAATTTATATATAAAAATATGGTTAGGCTCTAATCGGTTTTGCTGATTACATAATAGCCTTTCTCTAAAGACAAAAATAGGTTAAAATATAGATTTTATATAAGAAAATCTGGTCAAAAAAAAGCAATATCTGTGCAATCCTTCCCATATCGCAATGTTTGTTAATAGAATTTAAGAAATCAGACTTAATGATATAGATTTACTAATTTGATTTAAATAAAGCTTTATCTTACAACATTCATTAAGTGCCAGAAGGCTTTTTTGTCTTTTCTACTTCAGATGCAGCTTCACCTAACACAGGGAAACCAGCTTCACCCCATTCCATTTTTTGTAATCGTGGAGACCGTGTATCAGCCGGTGCTGCCGGAAGTGATCCGTAAGGCTCTTTGTCTATAGCACGAGCTTGATATAGGAAATATGTTTCTGTCCCATCCGGAGAAGGGATAAAACACGGAGTTCCCGTTGCGAATACTTGATTATCCATATTTTGCATAAACACAGGAGATGGGACTTTAGTCCATGATACAGGGTTCAACAAATCACTTTCAGAATCGGCATATAGTAAGCCTACAGTATAATAAGGCGTCCATGTTCCACTGGCCGCATAATAAATCAATACTTTATCTTTATTTTTTGTATAGAAATATTGTGGATCTTCATTTACGTATATCGGATAACCGGTTTTACTCCCGTCAGGGTTTATCCATTGACGTTCCCATTCATGTTCGGGAGTCGATATTAGCACTCTATCAGTTGCCAATGTCCAGGGATTTTCCATCTTGGCAATGTAGATACATTGAGTTTCTGCCTCTATTCTTCGGGTTTGCCACCCTGACCAGATCATATACCATCCATCATTATGTTGAAAAACACTAGGATGAATAGCCCAATTGTTTTCTTTATCGGTTTTTATCCGTCCTTTCATAATAAATTCGCCTTCGAAAGGATCGACAGATTCATTTTCAATGACATATAGTTGGTGATTATCAGTATTTCCATCATCTGCCGCAAAGTATATATACCATTTATCATTAATACGATGAAGCTCTGGAGCCCAAAGATGAAATGCACTGTTTTTATCCTTAGGAAGCCATACTTCTTTCTTTGGTGCATTCTTCAGATCGGTTATATCCTTAGTTCTCCACAGGGTTATCTTGTCATCACAATCTTGTAGATAGAAGTATTCACCATTATGAAATGTCGCCCATGGACGCGCTCCTGTTGGCAACAACGGATTAGTATACGTCGTATCAGAGTCTTTTGTTTCCTGTTGATTATCAGTCTTCTTTTGCCCGCAAGAGAAAGCATAAGCAATGGTCAGGATGATGATTATATAGTTATATATTAGTCTCATATCATATATGATTATTTAGAGGTGAATACAGCGCAAAAAAAAGATCGCAGTTATGTGATAAAAGTATTTAAATCTATGATAGCCTAAAATTAAGAATTTAAATGCATTTTTCAGTAAAAAAAATGATAAAAACACAAAAACCAAGATCAAAATCCGGCTTTTGTGTTTTTAAATTATTCCAATATGTGTTATTTTTACTTAACAGGCTCAATTGTGAATGAATAATTCACAGGCTGGTTGTTCGGAATCATATATTTAGAAAGAGGCATCGGCCCACAACTCGCATTCCCCAGACCTTGCTGAATACAGTCGAGGCTTAAATAGACTTCTGACTTACGTATTTCATCTAATTTGAAATCATGTTTCGCCTGCCAGAGCTCATTATCGGTGAAATGCAATGCAGCAAAGTTCATCCTGTCTTTTGATGATACTTTGAGTCCCTGGCTGTTATTATCAGTTACAGTAAACCATCTTATTGATTCCCTGTTACCCATACTTTGCGCTCTCACATAGTGCTCTTCTTCCATCCCTTTTACTGTGGTTCTATAGCGACCTATGAAAGCAGATTCTTTCCTGTCCCAATAGTTTTCATGAGGGCCTGCACCATAATATTCTATATTCTCCATGCCTGAAGGCAACACTACTTGCAGACCCAAACGATGGATGATATCACCATTTGCAGGTTTAGTGAATGATGCATCTACATCGATCCGTCCGTTTCCATAAATGGTATATTTTACCATATAAGGAACTTTCAGTTTTCTCTCACTTTCTATCGTAGCTGTTGTACTAACAATAACGGTTGCAGATTTACTATCTTCACTTATCTGATATGTAAATAATGTGTTGGAATAAGTCGATGGATAATATCTCTGATCTGTATATTTATCGTTATTGGTAGTACGATACCAATTCAGGTTAAAGCCATTTTGATTATGAATCATTTCATTTTCATTGTATTTCAATGATGTCATAATACCAGTTTTTGTATTAAATACAGTTTGGAATCCAGTGCCATTAACTACAAGATTGTTACCATTTGCAGATAAATTAAGAGGATTGATACCTGACAGGTCAACTACAGCCACAGATTTGCGATCACTTAATGAAAACTGTTCTGCTGCAATCACATGCCCTTTCTTCGCCCATGTTTTATCATTTTTCAATGTAAAATATACATTCAGGAAATACTCTTTTCCCGAATTTAGATTTCGGTTGTAAGGAATAGTGATTGTTGCCTTTTCATCGGATGAAAGGTTTATTGGGCTCAAAGTTCCTGACTGAGATTTGATTCCATCCTCTATAACTTCCCACTCAATATTAAACTCATCTAAATTATAGAAGTCATAACGATTTTCTACTTCGATTTTTCCACTAGGAAGAGACAATGGCCTAAATTTAATGTATTGATATACTTTTTTTATCTCTAAAAGTTTCGCTGTCACCCTTCTATCCGGGGTAACTATCCCATCACAGACAAAATCACCATCATTCGGTTTGTCTCCAAAATCTCCACCGTAATAGAAACGGTCTTGCGGGCCCCCGAATTTCACGATTCCATGGTCAACCCATTCCCATATACATCCTCCAATCATCCGTTGAGAATAGTTCTCAATATAATCCCAGTATTCTGCCAGATTACCTACCGCATTACCCATTGCATGTGCATATTCGCAAAGGAAATAAGGTTTATCGGAATCGCGCTGGTCGAATGATGCCATATTACTGATAGACGGATACATATGTGAATCTATGTCTGCTGATTCGTTCTTTCCTTCGTAGTGAATAGGACGGGAAGTATCGATTGTCTTTGCAAATTTCGCCAGTTCTTCAAAGTTTTGGCCACCACCGCCTTCGTTACCCATCGACCAGAAGATAACACAAGGATGATTTTTGTCGCGTTGCATCATGCGTTCCATTCTGTCCTTAAATGCAGGGAGCCACGATGGTTTATTACTGATGGAATGATTACCATGGTTTTCTATATCTGCTTCATCCATCGTATATATACCATAATAATCCATAATAGCATAGAATTTCGGATGATTAGGGTAATGGCTGGTACGTACCATGTTGATGTTATGCTGTTTCATAAGCAAGATATCCTGTATCATTGACTCTACAGGTATTGCTTTTCCAAAAATAGGATGGGTATCGTGCCTGTTTACACCTTTAAAGAATACTTGTTTATTATTAATATATACACGTTTATTCTTAATCTCTATTTTTCTAAATCCGAATTTGGACGACATGGCCTCTACTACATTCCCATTCTCGTCTTGCAGAGAAATAACGGCAGTATATAGATTTGGTATTTCGGCAGACCATAAGAGCGGGTTATTTACGGTTGTATTCAGATCGGTTACCTGCTCTTCCTTTCCTTTTATCTTTTCTATTTTCTGAGAAAGTTTAGCAACCTCATTTCCATTCGGGTCTAGGAGTGAGATATTCAGCTGAACGGGCTTTGAATTGCCTTTGCTATAATTTTTAACAAAACTACTAACCCTGAATGTAGCAGAATTGTAATCATCTCCTTTAAATTCTGATGATAGGGCATAATCCCGTACATGTACTTTTGGTGTGGCATACAAGAAGACATCTCTGTAAATACCACTCATGCGGAACATATCCTGATCTTCTATATAACTTCCGTCCGTCCAGCGAATTACTTGTGCTGCAATCACATTCTTCCCTTTTTTCAGGTATTCGGTAATATTGAACTCGGCTACATTATTCGCTCCCTGGCTATAGCCTACCTTTTTGCCGTTTATCCAGACAAACAGGCCGCTGTAAACTCCATTGAACTGAAGGAAGACCTCTTTGCCGTCCCAATCTTCCGGAATGGTAAAATCGCGGCGGTACGATCCTACCGGATTAGGTTCCTTTTCACTTGTATATCCTTTCTGCGGTTGGATCAAAGGAGGATTATTCTTGTGCGGATAAGTGATATTAGTGTATATCGGCGTCCCGTATCCGTGCATTTCCCAGTTGGACGGAACAGGTATTTCCTTCCATGATGATACATCATAGCCAGGATTTTGGAAACTGGTCGGTCTTTCTGACGGTTGTTTTACCCAATGGAATTTCCAGTTTCCGTTCAGGCTCATATATAATGATGATGACGGTTCTTCCCACGGTTTATCGAAACTTTTATCAGCTTTCAGGCTTTCAACGGATGGAAATGGGATATAAGTTGCATGTCCCGGTTCTTTATTGATATTGAATATGGTTTCATTTTCCCATTCATCTTTTCCCCGGACAGTATAATCTACATCCGATCTGATAGAGGTTTCTACCAATCGCCATAGCTGGGATGAATTAGGCAGTTGGGATAACATTGTTCCCGGGGAGTCCTCTCCCTGAAAAGCAAGAGCCATCCCACTCAATCGCTGAGTAATCTGGAATGCTCCTGTTCCTGTAACTGCTATTTTCCAATGCTGGTTTTCATTTCCCGGGCTTTCACCCCATTGAAGGAGTAGATTACCATCACCTTGGGAGACATTTCCGTTATCGATACTCATATCCCCATTAGGGTTAGTTATCAGGTAATACCCATTAGAGAGTGGCCTTATTCTCCATAACTGGCCTTTACTGTTCTTATTCTCTTTTGCCAAATATAATCTGGCATTATCCTCGCGGCTTTCCTTGTTATCGACTACTAGGCCGGAAGGACTAACGATTCTGTATAATACATCAGGATTTACCTCCTGTGCAAATGAGGTTTTACAAGAAAAAAGTAAAACCAAAACAATAAAATTGATGATTCTTTTTCGCATGGTACGTTTTAAAGGGTCATTATACATTAGATTATTTAAACACTCTGCTTTTTGTAAGAGGCCGCAAATTACAAAAAGAATACCGAAAACAGTAGCTAACGGTCAAAAAACTTTTATATAATTCTGACCTCTCGCAATGATATTCTATAAGTTACATGGATATACTTCAATCGGGTTCTACCCAGTCGCCATTATCCTTGATCAGTTGTACAAGCCTTTCCACAGCATACTCCGAAGAGATATTCTTTTCTATCAGGTTCTTCTTCTTGTATAAGGATATCTTTCCTTTTTCAGCTCCTACATAACCATAATCAGCGTCGGCCATCTCTCCGGGACCATTCACGATACACCCCATAATTCCTATCTTGAGATGCCGCAGGTGTGAAGTTGCTTCTTTGACTTTTGCCACAGTAGATTGAAGATCGAATAATGTACGCCCACAGCTCGGGCAGGAGATATATTCTGTCTTACTGGTTCTCACACGCGATGCCTGTAAGATGCCAAACATATAAGCATCAACGGTTTTTAGTGAGATATCCCCATTGTTTTCGAGCATAATCCCATTGCTAAAGCCATCCAGTAACAATGCCCCGAAGTCAACAGAGGCTTTTATTTGTAAGCCTTCCGGTTCATTTTCCAAATATCTGCGGTTCAATATTACAGGCGTATCGCATTCATTATTCATCAATGTATGAATAAATGCACGCTGTTCCCCTACTCCGTTGACATGATCTGTGGTAAGGATAACTACAATATTCCTTTCCAGTTTCAGCAGGTCGATTATTTCGCTGTAAAGCTTTTTATATGAAATCTCCAAAAACTTAATAGGAGCATTATTCTTATATATTTCCTTATAATTAGAAAACCTGAATAGAGGATAAGTATTCTTTTCTCCTTTCCACCCTTCAATGTCGATGATAGCAGGAATAGCACGCGGTGCTGACACCGGCAGCTCCTTCCCTACATACAGATAATCGGGTAAGAAATGGCTGTTAAGTTCAAAATTGCCCTGCGAACGGTCAGAAATAACAACAGGTACATTGTCGCCCCCTATATTCCCTACTGCATACGTCTCGCGCCTATCAGTAGAAAATGGCGAATACTGCTCATATGCTTCGGCTATTATCTCAGGATGATTTTCTCTTTGGGATATATATTCCACAAGTTTCTTCGCAACCGGAACTTCAAACTCAGGATCTTCGCTCAGCGAAACACGAATGGTATCGCCCAGTCCATCCGAAAGGAGTGCCCCGATACCAACTGACGATTTTATTCTGCCATCTTCACCATCTCCAGCTTCAGTCACACCGAGGTGCAGAGGAAACTTAAGACCTTCTCTATCCATCCTCTCTACAAGAAGCCGCACAGCTTTCGTCATAAGCACCGTATTCGATGTCTTCATGGAGATAACAATATCATGGAAATCCTCATTTATACATATATGGAGAAATTCCATACAAGACTCCACCATGCCTTCGGGTGTATCTCCATAACGGCTCATAATACGGTCGGACAAAGAGCCATGATTGACACCTATCCTTAACGCTGTTTTATGCTCTTTGCAAATATCGAGCAACGGTATCAATTTCGCCCTTATCTTTTCTATTTCCTGTGCGTATTCTTCATCCGTATATTCAAATACGGCAAAGGTCTTCACCCGGTCTACAAAGTTACCCGGATTGACACGTACTTTTTCCACAACTTTAGCGGCCGCCTCAGCCGCCCTTGGATTAAAGTGGATGTCAGCAATCAGAGGAGTATTGTATCCTTTTGCCCTGACCGCTTCTTTGATGTTCCTGAGGTTTTCGGCCTCACGTACCCCCTGTGCAGTAAGTCTCACATAATCGGCTCCGGCATCGATTATCTTTATTATTTGTTCTACACTGCTTTCAGTATCATTGGTATTTGTATTGGTCATCGATTGAACCCTTATCGGATTCAGCCCACCCACAGGAGTATTACCTATCCGGGTTTCAGATGATAAACGTCTTTTATAATTGAAATAATCTGTAGACATAGTAATGCAAATATTAATCTAACACAAATAATCAGTATTTTAAATTCTTAAACAGGGTTCTGGCTTCCCTCGCTTCATTCAGAAAGGAGATCAATCCATCTCTATCCATATTTTCAGCCATTTTAGGAGAATAGATTAGTTTAAACAAAGATAAGAGTTCATTATCAGAAAATTTGCCCAACATTTCGTTGAACCGGGCTTCACTATCCATTTCAAAATAAAGTAAAGCCAAGCGGGAACGAATCTCTACATTATCGGGTTCCATCTCTAATAACGCTTCCGTATATTCTATTGCCAGATCGTAACTCCCTTGTTTGATATTGATGAAAGCAAGCATATCCAGCAAATGAAAATTATCTTTATTTTCTTCGTAAATACTCAACAGGTATTCCTCTGCTTCGACATATTTATCCTGCTTAAGTGCAATTTCACCTGCAAGGATATTAAATTCTAAAGAATCCGGCTCCAAAAGCAATCCATTTTCTGTCATCGACATTGCCTTACGATAATCTTCCTTCTGCATGTACAGATAGGCCTGCTTTAAACGTAACTCTTCGGTTTCTCCTTTTATTATTCTGTACTTTTCAAGATTGTCCAATGCTTCATCATACAATTCCAATGCCTGATAGCACTCTGCCAATAAGAAATAGAGAGATGTATCTTCCGGTTTAGCTTCCAGTAATCTATTGAATATCTCTATTGCTTCATCCACTCTGCCCGACAGGCTCATACAGTGAGCCTTCAGTTTAATGATGGTATCATCGTATTCATCTATAGCCAGAGCAAAGTCAAACGCATCTACTGCATTACTATATTCTCCAACAAGAGAATATAACTTACCTAAGTTTACCCAGGCTGTATGCTTATATGGTTTTATTTCAAGCAGTTTATTGGTATATTCGATAGCTGCATCATAATCATTTATCAATTCATAACAGTACGCCAATTCAGCCAACACATCGGCATTTTCGGAATTATACTCAAGGCTTTGCTCAAAGTATTCGATGGCTTCCTCATTCAGGTCTACATCTGCAAATACATAACCCAATTCCATCAGTATATTTTCCATTGGTTCGTCATGTTCCTTTTCCAACAGTTCCTTTACAATCACATCCGCTTTATAGAACTGATCCATACTAAGATAACATTCTATCTTAAGCAGGTAAAGTTCAAAGTCGTAAAACGATACAGACTCTATCAACAGCAATGCTTCTTCCGTTTCATCATTGTTCAGCAAGACCTTCACTTTCTTTACCAACAATGTATTATTATCGGGATGAATACGTAATCCTTCTTCAATTATTTCGCCGGCGGTCTCCATTTCATCTATCGAATCATAATACTCTGCCAGATCGCTGAACTCGTCAGCATCAAAATAGGCATGCCTCCCGGATTGTTTTGCCTCTTTATATTTTTGCACCAATGGTGTTATATCTTTTTCTGTCATTAATATCTATTTTAACTAAAAGGTAACAATCAACGATCGCCGAAGTGAAGGCGAGGCAAAGGTGACACTTTTACTTATCTTTTTATATTCGTTACTCTATCTCAAATTCCGCAATCAGGTTATAGTGTTCCCCATCCTGCGAAACAGTCTTGTATATTTTGTATTTACCCGGTTTATAATCATATATTTCGGGTTGTATGTTTATCTCAAAATCCCTTGAAGCATTTTTTTCAATAATATATCCAAGAGAATTGAATGTATAATTTAATCGGACAGGATACCAGGAACCATTATCTGAATATTCGATAAAAAAGTCCTCGCCTCCCATCAACTTTGATTTGCTCTTATTGTCTATTACAACATTTATTTTAGTCACAGGCCGCTTGTAAACCTCCGGCCTGACCGTCATACTAAATCCACATGTATCACACACCGGGTGATGCGGTTTGTTGATTTTCACTTCTACAAAGAGAATTGCAGGAGTGTCTATTACTTCACGCCTGAACTTATTTATATTTTCTTTATTATAATTTATAAGATATACCACTACCCTGTTTTTCCCCTCATCCAAAGCCCATGCCGAGGTGCTATATTTCATCGGAGTCTCTCCCATACGGCTATTCAGAGTATCCATTACTTCTGTAAGTTCTTTAATAGAGAATTTACGGTCAGGGTCATATTGTTGCAATTCGGTTGTATCCTCCAGTAAAATATTATCTGTGGCATCAATAACAGACTCAGATCCCGTCTCCACTGTATCCGAAGATTTACTTGTTGACTGCTTACAACTGTTAAGCGTCAACAATATGCATAATAAAAAGATAAACTCTAAAACCTGCTTCATATTTCTTAAAAACATATACGTCCTTTACGCTGTAATGTGTTATCATAGCCGTAAAGAACGTAATTTGTATATATAGATAAATTATTTTATTTATCTTTTGCTTTAGCCCACGAATCTTTTAAGGTAACTGTGCGGTTGAATACCATATTGTCTGCTGTAGAATCTTTGTCGATACAGAAGTATCCAATCCGCTGAAACTGGAATTTATCCCCTTCTTTTCCTTCTTTCAGATAAGACTCCATTTTACAGCCTTTCAGTACTTTGAGAGAATCAGGATTTAAAAGCTCACGGAAATTTCTTTCATCGCCAGCCGGATTTTCAACAACGAACAAACGGTCATATAACCTTACTTCGGCATCAAAACATCCTTCGGTAGATACCCAGTGAATAGTACCTTTCACCTTGCGTCCACTATCCGGCATACCGCTTTTGGTCTGTGGATCATATTCGGCATATACTTCGGTTACGTTACCTGCTCCATCTTTCTTACAGCCTGTACATTTTACAATATACGCATTTTTCAGCCGAACTTCATTACCTGGTGTCAGGCGGAAGTATTTCTTAGGTGCATCTTCCATGAAGTCATCCCTTTCGATATACAATTCTCTTGAGAATATAATATCATGGCTGCCTGCATTCTCATCCTCAGGATTGTTCTGAGCTTTCATCACTTCAGTCTGTCCTTCAGGATAATTAGTGATAATGAACTTAACGGGATCAAGCACAGCCGATACGCGTGTTGCTCTTTTATTCAGATCTTCACGTATAGAAAATTCCATCAACCCGATATCATTCACCCCGTCATATTTAGTATAGCCGATCTTATCCATCAAGATACGGATAGCCTCAGGAGTATATCACCTTCTGCGAAATCCCCTGATAGTCGGCATACGCGGATCGTCCCATCCGTCTAGGATTTTCTCTTCCACCATTGCACGCAGGTTACGCTTGCTGAGAAGAGTATATGTAAACTGGAGCTTATTGAACTCATATTGATGTGGGCGGTAGTCTCCCGTTACCAGTTGGTCAAGGAACCAGTCGTATAACGGACGATGTACCTCAAACTCAAGCGTACACAGCGAATGGGTTACTCCTTCGATATAATCGGATTGCCCATGTGCAAAGTCATACATAGGATAGGCATACCATTGGTTTCCTGTCCGGTGATGCGGATGATGAATAATACGGTACATAATAGGATCACGCATATGCATATTGGATGAAGCCATATCTGCTTTTGCACGTAATACCATACTGCCATCAGGGAATTCGCCTTTGTTCATTCTGGTGAATAAATCAAGATTTACCTCTACCGGACGATACCTATAAGGACTGTTCACTCCCGGTTGAGTCGGTGTACCTTTTTGTTTGGCTATCTCTTCTGACGACTGCTCATCTATATAGGCTTTGCCGTCTTTGATCATCTGAACAGCAAAATCCCACAACTGAGGGAAGTAATCGGATGCGTAATATACATTAGCCCAATCATATCCCAGCCATTTTATATCATCCATGATAGAATCTACGTATTCCACGTCTTCTTTCACAGGATTTGTATCATCGAACCGTAAGTTACATATGCCTCCGTACTGCTGTGCCAATCCGAAATCTATGCAAATGGCTTTTGCATGTCCTATATGCAAATAACCATTCGGCTCTGGTGGGAAACGAGTCTGGACACGACCATCATATTTTCCTTCTTTCAGGTCGTTTTCTACCGCAAGCTCAATAAAATTGAGGCTCTTTTTGGGTTCTTCCGGATTCAATACAGTTTCTGACATAGTCAATCGGTAATTAATTCTTTTTCTTTTGAGTTTATACAGAATACAAAGATATTACTTTTTTTGGTTAGTAATAATATCAATCAGCAGTTGATTGTTTACCCACCATTAAATACAGAAAAAAGGATTAATGATACTTATAATAAGAAACACTCTTCAAATTATTGCTCTATATTTATTGATATTAATCTGAAAAAGCAGCTTATAAAACCGAAAGAAGAGAGGTATTCCCTCTCTTCTTTCGGTTTTTAATACTATAAATTAATATCAGCGTATATTCGATTCTTTATACTTGGTTTCATTTTTAAGGGCTTCATTCACCCTTTCCTTGAATTTAGCCAAATCAAGCTGAGGGGTACTTTCCGATAACGGAATCTCGTCCCCGGTTTTTACAGTCGGTGTATATCCTCCCGAAGCCATATAGAAACGGTCAGGGTGATTTGGTGAGACGCCTTGCTCATAGTCCACGCGCTGGCCTTCTTTCCCATCTGTGTTAGAGAATCTTACTTTATTGAAATTGATCCATTTGCCCGATTCGTTTTCGTGTCCCCATGCATTGTAATAATATGCTTCTCTTCTCAACTGCCCATTTGTATATCCATAGTTTTCGATAAAAGAATAGAATCCGTCAAAATAACGTTTTTCCTTAGGTGCCCTCCATGAAGCGATATATTGCCAATCTCCTCCTTCGAGGTAATACCATGCCGATAATACAACCGAGCTATTTGCCTGTGGAAGTACATTCATCAGGAATTTTACAGGTTTGCCGGTTTTCCAATCCGAATTTTTCACATATGACTGGCCTCCTGTGCCTTCGCCTCCGAATGAGTTTGTAGTTGTATTATCTCCCTTGTCCACCAATGTAACAAAATCGGCTTTAGTTGTCGACTTATCATTTTCGGCATCCTTGCTGTCCCATACCGAAAACAAGACACGGCGCTCTGTATCCGAATTAGTTTGTATCCCAAGATAACCCCGATAAAAACCGATACTCATATAGAATGTAGCCCAGGGATCGCCTCCCTCGGGAACTTCAATTTCTTCATATAGCCAATCGTATGATTTAGATGTGGGAGCAGTAGAGCTGAAACTCAGATGTACAGACGGTGACGACTGGTAATCAGTATGGTTAACCTGCCCACCCGGTTGAAAGGATTTGAAGATTAGCGATTCGATGATGATATGATTTCCAGGAGAGGTAACAGGCTTCAGTTCATACTTATAATATCCGTCTTGCGGGATAACAATATGTTTACAGAACAATGTGTCTTCTTTGCCTGTACCCTTAAATTCTATTTGTTTCGAAATCTTAGCAAAGCCCAGATCATAACATTCCGAAATGGTCAGATCAAATTTAAGGTTTACCCCTTCGTCTACCATATTGTCAAAAAAGAAGTCATAATTCCCCTTCTTCTGATAAAGATACCAGGCCACGCTTTTTATGGTATCTGTCCACATGGAAACAACATTGTGTGTTTCGGGCCAACCAACAGGAATGGAGATCCCCTGAAAGTCAGGAGAAAAAGGTTCTGCGTAAGCTTTGTTGGCGGGAACGGTAAATGTATCAACTACATCTGCAACGGAAGGTTGTTCTTGCTGGCTGCAACTGCTGACGGCTATAATTATCAGCAAGCTAATGAAAGGTGTCAATAATTTCATGATAAATAATTTTAGGTGTATGTATTCAGGTATATGTAAAAGATTTAAGAAGCTTGGTTAGAACTTCTTAAATCCCATTATTTCGCGTACATCGTTTAATGTCTTCCTGGCACTCTCACGTGCCCTTTCAGCTCCCTCTACAGTTACTTTATGCAGATAAGCATCGTCATTCTGTATCGCTTCTATACGTTCCTTGATAGGCGCTACTACTTTGATGATATCTTCAGCCAATTGTTTTTTCAGATCACCGTAGCGGATTTCACATGTATTCCATTTATCTTCGAAGTGCTGTACCACCTCATCTGTCGATACTACTTTGAGAATAGTAAACAGGTTCTCAATATAATCAGGCTTTTCGGAATTCGGTGCTTTTGGCCCTTCGTCCGTCAAAGCGCGTTTCACTTTCTTTTCTATGCTTTTAGGGTCTTCGTCCAGATAAATACAGTTTCCTTCCGACTTGCCCATCTTGCCACTGCCATCCAGCCCCGGTATTTTAATCAGTTCTTCTCCGAAATTATACGCCACAGGCTCTTTAAAGTATTCCACTTCATACAGGTTATTAAAACGCCGGGCAAACTTACGCGTCATTTCCAGATGCTGTTCCTGATCTTTACCTACAGGTACTTTGTCCGCATTATGAATCAATATATCGGCAGCCATCAGGGTAGGATATGTGAGTAGTCCGGCATTCACATTGTCAGCGTGTTTCCGCGCTTTTTCCTTGAATGACACTGTCTTGGACAATTCACCCAGATAGGCATGCATATTCAGGAGAAGATATAACTCGCATACCTCCGGCATATCGCTTTGTATATATATGGTAGAAAGTTCAGGGTCGATACCGGCAGCAAGGTATTCTACCAGTACATTCCTTACATTCTGATGCAATATCTTCGGATCGGGATGAGTGGTGAGTGAATGGTAATCCGCAATAAAGAAAAAGCATTTGTTTTCATGCTGCATTCTTGTAAAATTCCTTAATGCACCGAAATAGTTTCCCAGATGTAATTTTCCTGTAGAGCGGATGCCGCTTAATACTGTTTCCATGTTCTTCTATCGTTTTTTTGGGAACAAAGATACTCAAAAATCTATAAAAGGGCAGGTATATCTTTCTTATTGTAACTTTGAAGTGAAATCCAAAATATCTATCTTTGGAAAATATCCTTAAAAATATAATAATATGTCTAAAACGAGAGAAATACTAACAGTAGTTACTGTTTTAATATCCGGTTTACTTTTACTTGTCCCAACAAATATGAATGCGCAGAAAACAGTAAAGTTGTGGGAAGGAAATCCACCTACAGACAATAAACTTACGGGAAATGATGTCGTAGAGAGGAATGGTACATGGATATCAAATATATCTGTCCCGGAGATGTATATCTACTCTCCTGACAAGGCTAAAAACAATGGTATGGCAGTCCTTATCTGTCCGGGAGGAGGGTATGCAGGTGTAGCTATTTCGCACGAAGGACATCAGATTGCACAATGGCTGAATACACTTGGCATTACAGGCATAGTCCTGAAATACCGTATGCCAAACAAGCATAAAGATGTTCCGTTGGAAGATGTGCATCAGGCTATGCGCTATATCAGAAGTAATGCCAGCGAATTAGGTATAAATATAAATAAGGTGGGTATTGCAGGTTCTTCTGCCGGAGGCCATCTGGCAGCAACGGCTTCGAACCGCTATGCTACCTCCGGCATAAGTACCCGTCCCGATTTCTCCATTCTTTTCTATCCTGTGATCACGATGGGAGCAGATACCCATGGGGGTTCGAAAAATAATCTGTTGGGTGATAATCCAAGTATTTCAGAACTTCATCAGTACTCCATAGAAAAACAGGTAAATGCAAATACGCCTCCGGCAATCCTATTATTGAGTGATGACGATAAAACAGTGCTCCCAATTAATAGTACAATGTATTATAATGCCTTAAAGGATAACGGTATTGATGCTACTATGTATATTTTCCCTGAAGGAGGACACGGCTGGGGAATGGGCGAAGGATTTAAATATCACAAACAGATGACTAACCTGTTGGAGATGTGGCTGAAAAAAATAGAGGGTAAATGATAAGGATGATTTTATCTTTTTATTTCTAATTTATCTATAGTTAGATAGCTGTTAGCTTGTAGCCATTAGCCGATAGCTTCTAGAAAAAACGTTCTTTGAATTAAAAAATAGACGGAGTTAAATAAGGAGAAACTACCTCACCCCAACCCTCTCCAAAGGGAGAGGGGGTAGCGAAGCCACAAAAAGGAAGGAATAAAAAGGCTAAGAACTAACGGCTATCAGCTAATAGCTAAGAACTGTTACTTATGTTACTTTTTAGTTAAAATATCTGGGCTTGCTGTAGGGGCAGACCTGTGTGTCTGATCGGATAGAGGAGGACGAACACATAGGTTCGCCCCTACGAAAGAGGAAGAAAAAAGCTAAGAGCTAATGGCTAAAATCTGTTACCTTTGTTACTTTTTAGTTAAAATAAAATATAATTTGAATAAAGAGAGTTGGTTATGCAAAAGATAAAAGTAGTAAATCCCGTAGTAGAGATGGACGGGGACGAAATGACCCGTATTATATGGAAATACATCAAGGATAAGCTGATTCTGCCATATATAGATGTTGATTTGAAATATTTCGACCTTAGTGTACAGAACCGGGATGCAACAGATGACCAGGTGACCATAGACAGTGCCAATGCAACATTAAAATACAATGTTGGCATCAAATGTGCTACTATCACGCCGGACGAGGCACGGGTAGAAGAATTCGGGCTGAAAAAGATGTGGAAATCGCCTAATGGTACAATCCGTAATATCATCGGAGGAACTGTATTCCGCGAGCCTATCATTATCAAGAATATTCCCCGATTGGTAAATACATGGACAAAGCCTATTATAATAGGACGACACGCAAATGCCGACCAATATAAAGCAACCGATTTTGTCACAAAAGGAAAGGGAACGCTGACCATGACCTTCACCCCCGATGATGGAGGACAGCCACAATCTTATATTGTATATAATTACAGTGGCGATGGAGTAGCAATGGGAATGTACAATACGGATGAGTCTATTTATGGGTTTGCACATTCATGTTTCAGGCTGGCTCTGCAAAAGAAGTACCCGTTATACCTGTCAACCAAGAATACTATACTGAAAGCCTATGACGGACGATTCAAAGATATCTTCCAGATGGTGTATGAGAGTGATTATAAAGCTGAATATGAAAAGGCAGGAATAACATATGAGCATCGCCTGATTGATGATATGGTGGCTGCTGCCCTGAAATGGGAGGGTGGATTTGTTTGGGCATGTAAAAACTATGATGGGGATGTACAATCCGATACTGTCGCGCAGGGATTCGGTTCACTCGGTCTGATGACATCCGTATTACTAACCCCGGATGGACAGACAATGGAAGCCGAGGCAGCACATGGTACAGTTACACGCCACTATCGCCAATACCAACAAGGGAAAGAAACATCTACCAATCCTATCGCTTCTATCTTTGCATGGACAAGGGGACTTGCACACCGTGGCAAACTAGATGACAATCAGGCTTTGATCGATTTTACCGAAAAATTGGAACAGACTTGTATAGAGACTGTGGAACAAGGTAAGATGACTAAAGATCTTGCTCTGCTGATTCATGGAGATAAGATGCAGCGAGGTGATTATCTGAATACAGAAGATTTTCTGGACGAAATAGCTAAAGGATTAAAGGGTAAGTTACTCTAATAGAAGAACAAAGAAGCCGACAATTGTCGGCTTCTTTGTTCTTCTTATCTGATTCGAAAAATATCCGCTTGCTTATCTTTACTTCATTCTGAACAAGCCATATTTGAGCATACATATAAAGGCTCGTACTCCGTCTCTCCATCCGATCTTCTTTCCTTCTTCATAAGTACGGCCATAATACGAGATACCGACCTCATATATCCTTACGTTAGGATACCTGGCTACTTTAGCTGTAACTTCCGGCTCGAATCCAAATCGCCTTTCCTGGAGAGGGATACTCTTTATAATGTCGGCTCTGAAAAGCTTGTAACAAGTCTCCATGTCTGTCAAATTAAGATTGGTGAACATGTTGGAAAAGAATGTTAGCCATCTGTTCCCTATAGAGTGCCAGAAAAACAGGATACGGTGAGGATTGCCTCCCATAAAACGAGAGCCATATACCACATCAGCAAAACCTTTTACAATAGGTTTCAATAGGATATTATATTCCTCAGGATCGTATTCCAGATCGGCATCCTGAATGATTATATAATCGCCTGTAGCTTCTTTTATACCCCGGTGCAGAGCAGCACCTTTACCCATGTTCTTAGGCTGCTCAAAGAGTTTCATTTCTGCATTGGGATGATTGGCTATATAGTCCCGGACAACCCCAATTGTATTATCTTTTGAGCAATCATTTACGATGATGATCTCTTTCTCAAAATCACCAATCAATTCGACTTCAATGACTTTGTCTAGTATCAAATGTATTGTTCGCGCTTCGTTATAGGCAGGTATAACTATTGAAAGTTTCATAAATTTGCAGTATTATTTTTTGTAAAGGTAGAAAAAATATATTTATTCTGTCAGTCTCTTTATCCTGAAGCTATTATGGAATGATCTCTCTGTTATTTCAGAATGGTATCAAAATATTCGATTGTCTTTATTAATCCGTCTTTCAGGGCAATCTTTGGTTCCCAGCCCAATTCTTTTTTTGCGAGGGAAATATCCGGCTTTCTTTGTTTAGGGTCATCACTCGGTAACGGCTTGAAGACCAGTTTAGATTTGGAATTAGTCAATTCCAAAACAAGGTTAGCCAGTTCCAGCATCGTAAATTCTCCCGGATTTCCGGTATTTACAGGGCCGATGAAAGAATCTGCGGAATTCATCATTCTTATCATAGCTTCTACCAGATCATCTACATACTGAAAACTGCGGGTCTGAGTGCCGTCACCATAAATAGTAATATCTTCTCCTTTCAGAGCCTGCACTATAAAGTTGGAAACAACACGCCCATCAGCAGGATTCATCTTTGGGCCATAAGTATTGAAAATACGTACGATTTTGATCTTTACTCCATTTTGACGGTGATAGTCCATAAAGAGAGTCTCTGCACATCGTTTACCCTCATCATAACACGAACGGATACCTATCGGGTTTACATTTCCCCAATACGACTCAGGTTGAGGATGTACATGCGGATCACCATAGACTTCACTTGTGGAGGCTTGCAGTATTTTTGCTTTCACACGTTTTGCCAGCCCAAGCATATTTATAGCTCCCATCACTGACGTCTTTATAGTTTTAATAGGATTGTACTGGTAATGAACAGGAGAAGCAGGACACGCTAAATTATAAATTTCATCTACATCTACATGAAATGAATGCACCACATCATGGCGAATAACCTCGAAATAAGGGTTATCCATCAAATGAACGATGTTACTCTTCGATCCTGTGAAATAATTATCTAGACATAATACCTCATTTCCTTCCTTTAGTAATCTTTCGCAAAGATGGGAGCCGATAAATCCGGCACCCCCTGTTACTAGTATCTTCTTTTGATTCATTATTCTACCAAGCTTATATTATTTGAAAGTTTGTTTCCAGTAACAAAGGAACTAAAAATATTAATGTATCGAAAACTCTTTTGCATATTTTTAGGCTCTATAGTATTCAGTGTGGATAAATGGATTATTACATAGAAACATTTTTCAGTAGAGTCATAACCATTGATCAGTATTATTTGTTTTCTTGTATATATTTTATAAAGTCCTCTTCAAGTTTCTTTAATCCTCCTTCGTATAACTCTTCCAAAGTTTCTCCTCCTGCTTTTCCTCCTTCTATGCTTTGGATGCATTTGATGATGAAAACAGGATTTTTTTCCATCATAAACCAGACTAGAGCATGCCCCAAAGCGTAACCATATCCCTGATGCGAAAAGGACATATTGTTGAATTTCTCATGATTCCATGTCAAAAAATCGGGAATATCAAGGTCACGCGTATTAATCATTGTCTTGACACGAATGATATACCATTTGTTTTTTTGAGCCTTTACTTCTTTCGAACTTATCTTTATATTTTCGAAATAAGTGGCTAAGCCTTCATTCAACCATATGGGTATTCTTCGAGAATAAGTATTGATAAAAAAATGGCTTATCTCATGATAACATACCCGCATATAATCTGTGCCCTTCTTTTTAAATATTACGGCTTCTTTATCTCTCAACGAGTAAAAGCCATAACTCCCTTTTTTCACATGGCCAAATAATTCATATTGTTTTGCCTGATAGGCTATGCCATCGATATATATGGATACCCTTACATTTGAGAAGTTCAGCCCCTCATGAGGAAACGCTTTTTGGTAGAAGTTTAATTGAAACCTTATTGCCTGCTCAAGATTTTTTTGCTCTTTTTTTGACAATACATCATCCTGAAAATTCAGAAGTTGAGCAAAAGCAGTTGCTTGTATAATAAAGAAAAGAATTATAAGGTATGTTTTCCTCATTTCTTATTTTTCGTAAGGTTTTTGATATATTTTTCACGTTCCTTTTTACTCATATCCTGAGTTTCCATATCTATGTTCATTTCAGCTACATAACATTTGTGAAAATCCAATTTCAGGTTATTCCCATCTATAGTCTGGAAGAGAGGTACTAAACCACTATGAGGATTCATTTTTTCCTTAAGTTTGTCTTTTTCGAGAAAATAAACTGAAAACATAACCTCTCTCTGGTAGGGAACAACTGTGGCTATTGGCTGTCCTACTTTAACTCTGTTGCCGGGCATAACCAGTATCTCGTTAAATTTTCTACCAGGCTGATAGTCTGCCATAGTCCCATCTTTATGATAGATAGTCAGAGTTTCAGTTTTACGTGAAAGATAGTCACACATAATCCCTGCTCGTGAGGCATATATGGTGTCATTTACATTCTTTAAAATGAATTTCTGTGTGTAACGAGGACTTTGTACAGGCTGTACATCCAAGCTATCTCCTTTTGCAATGGGAAGGGAGTATTGGTAATCCAGATTTGGTTTCAGACGTGGGTTACCAGGATAAAATGTGTAACTGTATCTGCCGGGATTTACATTGTAGTTCTGAGTGCGTCTCAGGCTCATTATCTCTGTTCGCCCTCTTTCTATTACTTTTTCTGTCCTGTCTCCTCCAACCGGATTAAGCCCTTGCGGACTAGGAAGATGAAACATCAGATGATAAGGGCAACAATCATTATTTTCTGCAAAAATGGTTAGGTTTCCTTTATCATCCCACTTAAAATCAAACTTTATTATTTGATTGTTGTTCTGAGAATATATAGGAAGAACTAAAAATAAGAAATATAAAGGGAGGATAAATATAAGTCTTTTCATTTTGTGTAATTCATCAAATATTAAGAATAAGTTATTGTATGTTATATCTTTGTCCAGCAAAAGATTTTCTTTATCTTATTATATTTATTTAAAATCTCTTATTCTAAAACCATCTTGTAATGTTTTACCTCGCATTTCAAGTTTTCCCTTTGTCATTTCTAATCTGTCTTCTATTGTACAAGGGAAACATGCATCATAACATAACTGTTCAGCTGTGGAAGGATAATATATTTCCTGATTTCCAACACTTACTGTCGAAAAAGTAGGATTTTCCAACATTTTTAGATAGTCATATCTCTGAGGTTTATACAATAATAAATATGGTTTGCCTATCATTACTTGCTCCCTCATCATCTGACAGTAATTAGAAGAGAAATGAAGTATAAAAAAGACAAAGAAAAGCAAGATGGGAATATTTATAAGGAAACGTTTATCCAAAAACTTATAATTCAATAGCAGTAGAGGTATAAAGCCCGCCATTATAAAAAAACCCCAGCCAAATCGTATATCAGGAGCTGAGAAAAAACAAGATATTACGCCAATTACAGCAATACAATATGTGAAAAATATTATTGGTTGCTTTTTCAACTTTTTTAAATTAAGCAAAATAATAAATGGAGAAATCAAAGCTGCTAAAAAAATTCCAAGATTATATTTATTCAAATTATTGAACCAGATAGGAAACCATTCTGCAAAAGACATCTGACTAACCATTTCATTATGCATTCTTACTTTTCCCCAATTATAGATCGAATCTTTTTCTGCTTGAACAGAATCTATCGGAATTTTCCAGTCGAAAGAGAAGATATCTATTGAAGGGAAAGGATAAATCAAATATCCCGATTGAATAATATTTCTTATGCACCAGGGAAGAATGGTAATAATTGACAGAAAAATAATAGCCCATATTACCTTATAATTCTTTTGTCTTACTTGCTGAATTACTATATAGAGGGCAAGCAGGGTTATAGCTATAGCCGATAGTTTGGCTGTTATGCAAAATACCGAGATTGTTACTATTGGTAAAATTTTCGAAAAATAATGTTTATCTATTATGCTCCGTAACAAAAGATAACATATTATTATATTGGGCAACATATCTGTAGAGACACTAGATATCAAAGTTCCATATGCACTAACAATAAAAACAAATAATCCAATTACAAGCAGATATCGGATAAAGATATGATACTTTTCTAAGGTAAAAAACAACCAGATGAAGAAAATAAAAAAGCAAAGGCTGTTAATAGGATAAAAAACCGGGAAATAATTCGGATGATAGCTAAATAATGTAGATAGGACAAGAGATGAAGGGTTAAAAGCTAATCTACCATGCAAGTTGCCAAGACCAGGAACTACAGCAAATTTTTCTGCCCATACCATTGTTTGTAAATGATATAATCCGGTATCAGAACCACGGGGGTAGATAATAGCCCATAATACAATTATAAGTATTACAAAGATTAACGAAACCTTTGTTTGAACAGATAATTTTTTAAATTCCAACCCTCCTTTTTTACATAATGAGATAAATCCTTTTCTATTATAAAGCCAGTAAAAAAGAGTGATCGCAGTAAATAATAATAATATATTAAAATTTAAAGGATAAAATATGGATATAAACATTGCTAATACCCCAACAACGCATAACCCCATCCAGAATGTATCAAAAAAATCAAATTTATCATTCCTTTTAAGAGCCTTATTCCAAAAAAAAGTAAGAATATTACCCCAACATAAAAAGGTAAGAATCAGAAATACCCAAAAAATAATAATGCCCAGCATAATTTTGTTAATACTATTTTCCCGAAACGATTTTCTTTATTTCATTCAGTTTATTTAAAGCCTCAATCGGTGTCAGATTATTGACATCCAGCGTTTTTATTTCATCCCTTACCTGACTTAGTACCGGATCATCCAACTGGAAAAAGCTCAATTGATATCCTTCCCTGTTGTCCTGTATATCGCTTATAGGCTTGGAGATTCCTTGTTTGCGGCTGTCAGATTCCAGTTGTTCCAGTATTTTATTGGCGCGCTTGACAATACTTTGCGGCATACCGGCCATTTTTGCCACATGAATACCAAAACTATGTTCACTGCCGCCCGGAACAAGTTTCCGCAAGAATATTACTTTATTGTCAATCTCCTTAACTGATACATTAAAATTCTTTATCCGTTTGAACGATTTTTCCATCTCGTTCAGTTCATGGTAATGCGTTGCAAACAAAGTTTTAGCCTTTGCCTTTGGATGTTCATGAATATATTCGACAATAGCCCATGCAATGGAAATACCATCATAGGTACTGGTTCCACGCCCAAGTTCATCAAATAAGACAAGGCTTCTTGGCGAAAGGTTGTTCAGAATATCTGATGCCTCATTCATTTCTACCATAAATGTAGATTCGCCGAGTGATATATTATCCGAAGCACCTACTCGTGTAAATATTTTATCTACCAAACCGACTTGAGCCGATTCGGCAGGGACAAAACTTCCGATTTGCGACATTAGGGTTATGAGTGCCGTTTGGCGAAGCAAAGCCGACTTACCGGCCATATTGGGCCCTGTGATTACGATAATCTGTTGCTTGTCACTATCCAAGAGTACATCATTCGCTATATACGATTCCCCTGGAGGCAGTTGTTTTTCAATCACGGGGTGTCGTCCATTCTTTATTTTCAGTGTCAAAGTATCATTGATATCAGGACGGATATACTTGTTTTCTTTAGCTGCTTTGGCAAAAGATAACAAACAGTCAATCTGAGCAATAAGATTCGCATTCAACTGTATTGTAGGAATATATTCCACAAGACTATAAACCAAGTCATTAAAAATGTTAGATTCGAGGGCCAGGATCTTCTCTTCAGCTCCTAAAATCTTTTCTTCATATTCTTTTAACTCTTGCGTAATATACCTTTCTGCATTCACCAAAGTCTGTTTCCTTATCCATTCAACAGGAACTTTATCTTTATGTGTATTCCTTACTTCGATGTAATATCCGAAAACATTATTGAAACTTATCTTCAGGGACGATATGCCTGTTGCTTCAGTTTCTCGTTGTTGGATTTTCATTAAGTAATCTTTTCCTGAATAAGCAATGTCTCTCAGTTCGTCCAGATCAGTATTGACTCCTCTTTTAATCACATTCCCTTTGTTGATCAAAGCCGGAGGATCGGGTTGTATTTCCTTTTCTATCCTATCCCTTATCACCGGACATGGATTTAGCTTTTCGCCAATTTCTCTGAGGCTGGGTTCATTCGATGCCAGAAATACATTTCGGATAGGCTCGATAGCCTTTAGGGCAACTTTTAACTGTACAACCTCCCTAGGGGTTATCCTGTTTACAGCTACTTTCGATATAATGCGTTCCAAGTCTCCAATCAGAGACAACTGCTCTTCCAGCGTATTCTTTAGTTCGAGGTCTTTAAATAAATACTCGACAACAGACAAACGGCTGTTAATCGGCTTGGCATCTTTCAACGGAAATACAATCCATCGGCGAAGCATACGCGCGCCCATCGGAGAAACAGTCTTATCCAATATATCCAGCAGGCTTTTGCCTCCCTCGTTCATAGTAGATATAAGTTCGAGACTGCGAACTGTAAATTTATCGAGACGTACATATTTATCCTCCTCGATACGAGATAGGGAAGATATATGTCCGATTTGTGTATGTTGGGTAAGATCGAGATAGTGAAGAATAACTCCGGCAGCAATAACTCCATTCGTTAAATGCTCCACTCCGAATCCTTTAAGATTTCTTGTTTCAAAATGTTTTAACAAACGGCTCCTTGAAGTCTCTTCCGTAAAGAGCCAGTCATCCAGTTCGAAAACGAAATACCTGTTTCCAAAATATTCTTCAAATGTCTTCTTTTTGCTGCGGTCTATCAATACTTCTTTCGGGGAGAAGTTTGTAAGCAGTTTATCAACGTATTCTTTCGTACCTTCGGCAACCAGATATTCTCCTGTAGATATATCTAAAAGCGAGATACCGCAAATACCTTTCGCAAAATGAATGGCGCAAAGAAAGTTATTCTCCTTGTGGTTCAGTATATTGTCATTGATGGATACACCCGGAGTTACCAGCTCTGTAATCCCTCTTTTAACTAATGTCTTTGTCTGCTTAGGATCTTCCAGTTGATCGCAAATGGCAACCCTTCTGCCGGCCCGTACCAGTTTGGGTAGATATGTATCCAGAGCATGATGAGGAAATCCGGCCAGTTCGACAAATGAAGCCGTTCCGTTCCCCCTGCGGGTGAGGGTTATACCTAATATCTCTGCCGCATCGATAGCATCCTGCGAAAATGTCTCATAGAAATCGCCCACCCGGAATAGCAATATCGCATCAGGATGCTTATCCTTGATTTCGAAATACTGCTTCATTAAAGGGGTTTCCGCTATTTTTTTCGACACAACAGTTTCTTATTTTATAATGATTTCAGTACAAAAAACTTAAAGAGACAAAGATAAAAAAATTATATAAAGCAGAATATTTATTTCCTGTTTCGTCTAAAATAAAAATTCTATATGTTAATTAACAAAATATAGAGACGCCGAATAAATAATTCTTTTACATTTGTAAAAAATATTTAAGTTTCTTTGCATATGTCTTAGATAACTAACGCCGTAAATAGTAAATGTGTGTAGCTTTTGACGAAGCTTGTTGATCCTTGAAACATAATATCGCTGTAAACTTTAAAGAATCTGAAAAACAATAAAATTCAAACTTCTATTGATTATGAAAAAAATTGCATCAGTATTGATTGCCTGTCTAATTCTCATCGGGTGTAATACTCAGGCACCTAAAGAAGAATCACGTATCATTAAAGCTGTTGTACCTGAGAGACCGTCAGGACAAACAGATGTGTTAAGTCTGGCTACAGATCCCATCCCGACTGTACGTGTAGCCTTTATCGGCATGGGTATGCGCGGGCCTACTCATCTAAACAGCGCAATGAATATCCCGGGTGTTGAAATAGTTGCTATCTGCGACATACTGGAAAAGAACGTAGAAAAAGCGAATAAGAGACTGGAAGACAAAGGTTTTCCCAAAGCTCAGGGATTTTCCGGGGACACTGCTGTCTGGCGTCAGGTAACAGAGCTTCCTAATGTAGACCTTGTTGTTATATCTACAGACTGGAAAAGTCATGCTGAAATAGCATTAAAAGCGATGAATGATGGCAAACATGTGGCTATAGAAGTTCCTGCTGCTATGACTATGGAAGAGATATGGGATTTGATCAATGCATCTGAAAAGACTCGTAAACACTGTATGATGCTTGAAAACTGTGTATATGATTTCTTTGAATTGACTACCCTGAATATGGTTCAACAAGGACTGCTTGGAGAAGTTATCCATGGTGAGGGTGCATACATACACGGACTTCAACCATACTGGAAATCATACTGGAACAACTGGCGTATGGACTGGAACCGCACACATCGCGGCGATCCATATCCTACACATGGCTTAGGCCCTGTATGTCAGGCAATGAATATACATCGCGGAGATAAGATGAACTATCTGGTATCGGTAGATACAAAAGCAATCGGTAATCCTGCATACCTGAAAGAACAAATGGGTGAAGATGTAACAGACTTCAGAGCAGGTGACCATACCAGCACGCTGATAAGCACAGAAAAAGGGAAATCAATATTGATCGAGCATAATGTAACATCTCCACGCCCATACAGCCGTATGTATCAGTTGACAGGGACTAAAGGATTCGCTAATAAATATCCATCGGAAGGCTATGCTTTGGATAAAGCTGAAATTGATCCTGAGGTGGCAGGCAACCATGAGAATCTGAATGCACATAGCTTCCTGCCTAAAGAAGTAAAAGATGCATTAATGGAGAAATACAGACATCCAATTGTTAAAGACATTGAGGAAAAAGCAAAAACTGTAGGTGGCCACGGAGGTATGGACTATGTAATGTTCTATCGCATGATCTACTGTATGCAAAACGGCCTTCCTCTGGACATGGATGTATATGACCTGGCAGAATGGTGCTGTTTGGTTCCTCTTACAGAACTTTCTCTGGACAATAATTCGGCTCCTGTAGAAATCCCTGATTTCACACGTGGCGGATGGAATAAACTCGATGGTTTGAAATTTGCACAATAATATTTTCAGATAAAAATAAGCATACACTTAAATTCTACATACACACCACTGCTTTGTAACGCAGAAGATTGAGTGCCTCTTCAGAGCGGCTCTCAATCTTCGGGTTACAAACAAAAAACACCAACGCACCAACACCTATAACCACCAGATTATGAATATCACGATAAAACGAATCCTCCAGACTTTATTCATCTTTGCTTGTACTATCGGGATCAACGCCCAGGAAGCAATACCCTACTGGCAGGATGTAAGCATTGTGGAAGTTAACAAAGAAGCTCCAAGAACAACTTTCATGAGTTTCGATAATTCGGATAATGCAACGAAATCATTAAATACACCTTATATCGATTATTCGAATAGCAACTATTTCTATTCCCTGAACGGTACATGGAAATTCTACTTTGTCGATTCATACAAGAAACTGCCGGAGAATATAACCGATGCAGATGTCAGCCTCAATGGATGGACTGATATAAAAGTTCCGGGAAACTGGGAACTACAAGGACATGGCGAAGCATATTATGTAAACCAGCGTTATGAGTTTGAAGCTTCTAATCCTCGTCCGCCACTATTGCCCGAAGCTAATCCTGTAGGAGTATACCGTAGGGATATCGACATACCATCCGATTGGATGAGCAGAGATATTTTCCTACATATAGCCGGTGCAAAATCGGGCGTATATGTATATGTTAACGGACAGGAAGTCGGATATAGCGAAGACTCGAAAGATCCTGCCGAATTTTTGATCACCCCATACCTTAAGTCCGGAAAAAATGTACTGACTTTAAAGATTTTCCGCTGGAGCACAGGTTCCTGGCTCGAGTGTCAGGATTTTCTACGCGTGAGTGGAATAGAACGCGACATATTCATCTGGTCGCAACCTAAAACAGCTATCAAAGATTTCAAAGTAAAATCTACTTTGGATAATACATATAAAGATGGTATATTCAATCTGGGAATCGATGTAAGAAATACCAATACAGCAGATAAGAATGTTGTAGTAAAATACGAATTAAAGGATTCAAAAGGAAATATTATCACCAATAATACTAAGAATTTGACTGTAAAAGCAAATTCTGTGAATACTGTAAATTTCGATTATACAATCCCGAATGTAGCGACCTGGACTGCCGAACAACCAAATCTCTATAGCCTGATGATGACTGTAGAAGAGGGCGGAAGCGTTAAGGAAGTTGTTCCATTCAGAATAGGTTTCCGCAAAATAGAGATAAAAAACAGCGGACAGAAAGTTAACGAAAAAGACTTATGGCTGTTCTATGTAAACAATCAACCAATAAAGCTAAAAGGAACAAATATACACGAAACAACACAGGATGGGCATTATATTACTCCTGAACAACATCAGCGTAATTTTGAACTAATGCGCCTGAATAATATCAATTCGGTACGTCTGAGCCACTATCCGCAAGACCGCAAATTCTATGAGATGTGCGATGTGTTCGGATTATACGTATATGATGAGGCCAATGTGGAATCGCACGGAATGTACTATACCCGCTATATGGATGATAAGCGCAAAGGTTCAGTCGGTCATATAGACGGAACGAAAAGAGGTACGCTTGGCGATAATCCGGACTATAGGGAAAGCCATTTAACGCGTTTCAAAAACATGTTTGAAAGAAATAAGAATTATCCGTCGGTTACTATTTGGTCGATGGGAAACGAGGCTGGTAACGGATATAACTTCTATGAAGGATATACTCTGTTGAAATATCTGGACAAAGACCTTATGGAACGCCCTGTATGCTACGAACGGTCTTTATGGGAATGGAATACCGATATGTATGTCCCTCAATATCCGGGAGCCGATTATCTTGACTATGTAGCCAAAAACGGAGGGAGCGCAGAACCGAAAAACGGACAACGCGACATCGCTATCCCGATTGTACCATCGGAATACTCGCATGCAATGGGTAATTCGAGTGGAAACTTATGGGATCAATGGCAGGTGATTTATAATCATCCTATTCTACAAGGTGGATATATCTGGGAATGGATAGACCACGCTGTGACATATGAGAGGAACGGCAAAAAGATATGGGCTTATGGAGGCGACTTTGGAGAAAACCAGCCATCTGACGGTAACTTTGTCGCTGATGGTATTGTCAACCCTGACCAGGATCCACATCCGGCAATGGCAGAAGTGAAATATACCCATCAGAATGTAGGCTTCGAGGCAGAAGACCTGGCAAAGGGGCAGATAAAGATCAAAAACCGTTTCTATTTTACTGATCTATCTAAATATACCATAAAATATAAGATACTCGAAAACGGAAAGGTAACTAAAGAAAGTGTATTAAACCTGAATCTTGCGCCACAAGACTCGACAATCGTTACTATTCCGGTATCGGCTTTGAAATCGAGACCGGGAGTTGAATACTTCGTAAATTTTGAAGTAACAACAAAAGAAGCTGAACCGTTGGTTCCGGTAGGACATGTGATAGCTTATGATCAATTCGAACTGCCTATAAAAGCAGAAAAGAAAGCATACGCCAATACAAGCGGCCCAAAAATGGCTATATCGGAAAGCGAGAGGGAGCTGACAGTTACATCAAGCAAACTGAACTTTATCTTTGATAAAAAGCAAGGTGCAGTCAGTTCGTATAAAGTAGATGGCACCGAATACTTCAAAGACGGGTTCGGTATACAGCCGAATTTCTGGAGAGGGCCCACCGATAACGATTATGGCAATGGAGCTCCTTACCGTTTGCAGATATGGAAACAATCGAGCAAAGACTTTAAGATAGCATCGGCAAAAATTGAAATGAAAGATAACATAGCAACTATGTCTGTCACTTATGCATTGGCAGCCGGAAACTATTATATCGTAAATTATAAGGTATATCCATCGGGAGTTGTCAATGCTTCTATCCGGTTCACATCCGCCGATGCCAATGAGCAACAGGCCGGACTGTCACGCGAAGCGGCAGAATTTACCGTATCGGGAAGCGATAAGGTAGGAGCAGAAGAGCAACGTGCCAAAACTGCCAAACTGGAGGTTCCGCGTATAGGTGTTCGCTTCCGTTTGCCTACGGCAATGAATGAGGTGCAATATCTCGGACGCGGCCCCGAAGAGAATTATCTTGACCGAAAAATGGGAACAATCGTAGGATTGTATAAAGCCAAAGCAGAGGATTTGTATTATCCATATGTGCGCCCGCAGGAAAATGGACATCATACTGATACCCGTTGGGTGGCATTGAATACAGGAAATGGAAAAGGATTATTAATCGAAGCAGATAATACAATAGGTTTTAATGCGCTCCGTAATTCTGTAGAAGATTTTGATTGTGAGAATTCCAATGAGCCATATCAGTTCAGGAATATCGCACCATCCTACAACAACGTAGATGAAAACGGAATTCCTAAACCGGAAGATCAAAGTCTGGAAAACGCGAAAAACCGATTGAGGAAGCATACACATGAAACCGACATCACTCCGCGTGATTTTGTAGAAGTATGTGTGGATATGAAACAGTATGGTGTGGCCGGCTATAACAGCTGGGGAGCTAAACCGCTTCCACAATATAGCATTTTCGCTAATCAGGAATATAACTGGGGATTCACTTTGATCCCTATTTCAAGTCCGGCAGAAGCTGCTAAGAAGATAGGTTATAAATATTAAAATAAAAATTTATCTATAGATAGATCTTCCCTTTCGAGAATAGTGGGAGGGAAGATAAAAAAGAAAAAACTAAAAAGAGTATCTTTGATAAAAAGTAAAAAAGTGTAACCTTTGTTACCTTTTAGTTAAAATGTTTTTTAAATATACAAATGGACTCAACTATAAACACGTTATATTAGAGGAATTAATCCTATGAAAATAATATATGCATATATATTGATCCTTTTTTTCTTGCCATCATGCCATGGGAAACGGTTGGCAACTGAAAATTTTATGCCAATTGATGACTTCTCACAATTGAATGGAAGATATTTTGATGAGGAAGCTTATTGGGAGCGAATTTTTAATATATATGATAATGAGATGGATATAGATATTGTTGATGTTGAGTTCAGGGGAAAAGACTCTCTGATAATATCATATACTGATACTGGAGGTTGTAAGAAGATTCACATAAAAGGAAAGACCAAAAAGAATTTTTTCGAAATATATCTTACCAATATACGAATCTATTTACCTCCTATTCTCGTCATAAATAATATAGATAGGTTACGAATAGGTAAAGATAAAGAAGAAAAGTTGCTAATTTATAAATGGGATGAGCACTATGGAATAATAATTCCACTTGGAGCAGGAGGTTCTATTAATAACGAGTATCAACGATCTTTTTCTCATTACAATAAGAATGTAAAAGAAGGACTATATGCGATACAAATCGGTAGAAAATGGGGGTATGCTAACCGGGAAGACAGCATTGTTATAGCACCAATATATGATTATGCTTTTCCTTTTAAAGATGGTATAGCTAAGGTTGCTCGTGATAAACGGTGGGGATATATAGATAAAAAAAATAAGGAGATAATTCCTTTAATATATGATACAATAATGAAACCTGAAAGAGATATCATACGGGTTTGTAAAGACGGGAAATGGGGTCTGATCGATTCCTTAAACAGAGAAGTAGCTACTTTCAAGTATGATCGTCTATTTGTTTTCGGACGTGGAGGATATTATGACTCGCTGTTCCTTGATTTAGCAGAAGTTCATATAGATAATAAAGTAGGGTTTATTAATAAGCAAGGAAAAGAAACAATTCCGGCGAAGTATGACAAAATAGAATTTGATCCATACGGATCAGGAAAAATCAAATTTTATCGTAGCCAATTAGGAGATAAATATGGATATGTAAGCGGCAATGGCATTTTATGCAATCCTATATTTAATAAAGCAGGTAAACAGCTTGGATATAATGGATTTAGTCCTAAGAACAAAACTCTGGCAGATGAAATAGGAAGATATTCGGAAGTGATCTATAACGGAAAGCCTTATCTGTTTACTGAAAAAGGCATATTATATAAATATAAGAAACTTGGTTTTTTTAAAGAGAACCGATTAGTCGTAGATTTCGACAGTGGTTTTTTGCTGAAAGACTCTTTAACAGCTTATTAGTAGCAGCTATACTCTGAAATGTTTTAATTAAAATTGAATTTAAAAGAAAGTTTGATATAAAAAATAATAATCTATGAAAACTGGCAATTTTATATATATAATTATATCCAGTGTGTTGTTACTTGCCCCGGCTGTATTATCTGCCCAAAAGCAATTTACGCTGAAATCACCTGATGGGAAAATTGTGACTGATGTTTCTGTTGGAAAAACAATTGAATACAGTATCAGCCATGGCGGCGATTTGCTGTTGGATAAATCACCTATTTCGATGACTCTTACTGGAGGCAATACATTCGGGATATCCCCTAAACTTTCAGGTTCATTCACTAATTCTTCCGATCAGGTTATAGAATCCCCTGTTTATAAAAAGAAACAGGTTATAGATAACTATAATGAACTTACTTTGAGATTTAAAGGTGATTACAATGTAATTTTCAGAGCGTATAACGATGGTATTGCTTACCGTTTTGTATCCACATCGAAGAAACCATTTGAAGTAGAAAGTGAACAGGCACAATTTAATTTTCCTGCTGACAACAAAGTATTTGTAGCCTATACCAATACGTCTGAGGATACACCTTTAGACAAACAATATCATAATTCATTCGAACAACCATATCACCATATCAGCCTGTCGGAATGGAACAAGAAACGACTGGCTATCACTCCACTATTAGTAGAGGGTGCTAATGGAAAGAAGATGTGTATCACCGAAGCCGATCTGCTTGATTATCCGGGAATGTTCCTATATCCCGGAGAAACGGGTAATACTCTGAAAGGTGTTTTTGCACCTCGTCCTAAAGATCTCAAACAAGGGGGACACAATGAACTGGAAATGATAGCTCAAACCCGCGAACTTTATCTTGCCAAATATGAAAAAGGGACAAACTTCCCCTGGCGCACCATCATCATTTCTGAGAAAGACTCGGAACTGGCAGATAATGATATGATATTTAAACTGGCTGCTCCTTCACAAGGTGATTATTCATGGGTAAAACCGGGTAAAGTAGCCTGGGAATGGTGGAACTACTGGAACCTATACAATGTAGACTTCAAAACAGGGGTAAACAATGAGACATATAAATACTATATCGATTTTGCATCTAAATACGGGATCGAGTATGTTATTCTGGATGAAGGCTGGGCAGTGAATAAGCAGGCCGACTTATTTCAGGTAGTCCCTGAGATTAATCTGGAAGAACTTATCAGCTATGGAAAGAGCAAAAATGTAGACATAATCCTTTGGGCCGGATACTGGGCCTTTGACAGAGATATGGAGAAAGTGTGTAAGCATTACAGCGAAATGGGTGTTAAAGGATTCAAAGTTGACTTTATGAACCGCGATGACCAGATAATGGTTGACTTCGATCACCGGGCTGCCCGGATGGGAGCAAAGTATAAATTGTTGATGGATTTCCATGGTACTTACAAACCGACAGGTCTACACCGCACTTATCCTAACGTGATCAATTATGAAGGGGTGAACGGATTGGAACAAATGAAATGGGCTGCAACAACACTTGACCAAGTGACGTATGATGTAACCATTCCGTTTATCCGCCAGGTAGCGGGGCCTCTCGACTATACACAGGGAGCGATGCGCAATGCCACAAAAAACAATTACCGGTCTGTATATGGTGAGCCAATGAGCCAGGGCACACGCTGCCGTCAACTGGCAGAATATATCATATTCGAATCGCCTCTGAATATGCTTTGCGACAGCCCTTCCAATTATATGGAAGAAGAAGAATGCACAAGTTTTATTGCCACAGTACCAACAGTGTGGGATAATACTATATCTTTGGACGGTGAAGTGGCAAAATATATATCCATTGCCCGTCAAAAAGGTAATGAGTGGTATGTGGGAGCCATGACAAACTGGGATGCCCGTAAGTTAACGCTTGATCTTTCTTTCCTTGGAGAAGGGAATTACAAAGGAGAAGTTTATCGTGATGGGACAAATGCAAATAGGGCGGCTCGCGATTATAAAAAAGAAATAATTGACATACCAGCCGACAGAAAGCTGCCAATATCTATGGCATCCGGAGGAGGATATGTTATAAAAATCAGTAAACATTAAATAATAAATAGCGCTTAACAGTTGATATTTTATTCAGATTTAGACAGCCGGTCAATATTAATTCTGTTTTTTAACAAAAATGAGTATATTTTTGTTGGTTAATAGGGAGAGGTAATTTTTTGCAGATTGATATGACCGGCTTCTTTTATAAACATCAGATTGAAACACACTACTTAAAAAACAAAGAATAGAATAACGAGGACAATGAAAAATATCTTGATAATTGGAAGCACAGGGCAGATTGGTTCTGAGTTGAGTATTAAGTTACGCTCGGTTTATGGCGAGAATAATGTTATTTGCGGTTATTAT
>JAITVH010000034.1 GCA_031285905.1 Prevotella sp. | reverse complement strand
TTGGTTCATTTTTTCTCAATAGTTTTCTCTGATAAAGAATCTTCATTATATTTGTAGCTGAAAGTCGTTCTTTGTACATCATGCAAAATGAAGTAATAAACAGAAGGTCGCTCATTTCTTATCCGTTACCTGTCAAGAAAATAATTCTTGTAAGTTATTGGTTTCCAGACAGAAGTAAAAATTAACATGTCTGAAACAGTGAAAGGTTATTTTCTTCTCTATCCCAGCTTGTTTAATCCATTTTTTCAGGGGGTGCTGAATCATTGATCGTTGTAAATCTTTGAAGACCTTGCCGGTTTCTCTTGTTCCGCATAATCCCAAGGCTTCATCACTGATGGGGAGAGTCGTTTCTGTCTCTGTCTTTTCTGTTCGTATCCGGATACAATAACCACCTTCAGAAGCGGGATGAATATTTTTCCATTCCAGAGCAAGAATGTCACTAATACGAAGACCTGTTAAGCATGAAAATAAAGAAGCAACTTTCAATACTGGAATTTCGCAAGGAGTTGAAGCCAGCTTCAGAAGTTCATCTTTTGTCAGATACTCTTTTCTCACATCTTCATACTCTATTTTATCCAAGTAGTCGTTTATATTTTCTCGGATCATCTTCTTTTTGTGTAAGATCTTGAGCATTGCCCGAAAGGTAGAAAAATACCCTGCTGCGGAATTTCTACTTATCTTTTCTGTTGGATGCTTTAATTGTTTAGCAATCAATAAGTAATTGCGAAACTTATTACATAACTCAACGTTCAAGTCCCCGAAAGTACATTTTCCTTTTACAAATTGCTCAAAATGAGTATAAACAAAACGCCATTTTATGTTCTTATTTTCGGCAGTCTCTTTATAATAGGCCAGAAAATCGGACTTTCGCTTCGCCTTATCCATAAAACCAAATTCTTCGTTAATTACAGCCTGTACCCGAATGGAACGGATTCCTTCTGCTTTCTGTAATACCTCAACATTATAATCACGTTCAATCTGATTCTGCGGATTTTGATATATGTAAATACCCAGAAACTCTTTATAAACCAGTTTCATTGTTTCCGGATCGCGGATCGCCGGATAATATTCCAAATATAACGATTCTCGTCCTTTTGATATAGGCTTACGCCTTAATGTTACTTTGCTAGACATGATTTTATAATATTATTGGTTGTTGTGTGAATAGAAAGTCTAACTCTCTTTTAGCTATCTTTACAGTACGCCCTTCTTGTTTTTTAGGTATGTTATTTTTCTTTACATGATAATAAAGCTTATCCCTTGTGATGTTATACTTGGCCATCGCTTCTTCGATTGTATAGTACTCCCTTACAACTTCTTTCTGTTGGACAAGGGCATCAAAATGTATTTTAGACAGATAAACTTTATTTCCCTTTCGGATTTTTGGAATAGGATTTTTGTGGATTAAATTGGATACATAAGATTGTTTAAGTCCAAATTTTTCAAAAATATCCTCCATACTATACCATTCTGTAATTGAAGAGTCTGGAATCCTATGGGATAACAAGGGATCAATATGTAGTTGTGAATAATAAGCTTTTCCTTTTTCCTGCTTTTTGGGTATTTGATTGTCTGAGACAAAGCTATAGACAGCGTTCTTAGTCATATCAAATTTTGTCATTATCTCTTCGACAGAATACCATTCTGAGATTGTAGAATCGTAAGTCCTTTGTTTAAAATATCTGTCGATATGTTTCTTGCTGTAGTAAGCTCGTTTATTTAGAGTCGTCTTAGGAATTTTTTTCTCTTTAGCAATATTAAATATGAAAGACTGAGACATATTATACTTTGCTTCTATCTCTTCTATCGTATAAAATTCAGTTATCGCTTCCTTTTTAATAGGCGTCACTTCATAGGGTTCCGCATTATCAAATCGGTCTTCTATGTCCTTTCTACGAATGAATATTTTTCTATTAATTTTCATACAGGGTATTTTTCCAGAAACACAATATCGATATACTGTTGTGCGCTCAACACTTAATAGCTGGGCTGCATCAAGCACACTTAGGTATTCTTTATTAGGAATAGTATTATTTGAGTTTACTTGTTTGAATACTTCGGTATTATTTTGTGCTTTCTGTATTTTTTCATCCCTTTTCTTACGCTTATAAGCCGAACTTGCACATTTGTGAGAGCAATATTTTGTCACTGTAGTTCGCGCTGTAAACTCTTCGCCACAGAACTGGCAAAGCATGGTAATTTCGATGTTACTGCTCATATGTTATTATATTTTATACGTGATGGTAGTGTTTTCGCCTCTCATTTTGTCTCACTCCGTCTCAGCTCGTCTCACAACTATATATCTTGGGAAACATATTTGTTGTTGTTAGTCGATGTACGTGAACGGGGGAGAAATGGGGGAGAAAAAAGCAATAAAAAACACCAACCAATGATAAACATTGATTAGTGTCCATATTTCTATAACGCTCAAAATGAGTGTTATATTGATCTGTTCTTATTTTTGTTAATCGTTGATAATCAGCAATTATTTGCCGATACAGAACTGACTAAATATATTACCCAAAATCTCATCAGTTGATATTTGACCCGTAATTTCTCCTAAGTAATGCATGCACTCTCTAATATCCTGAGCGATAAAATCACCTGACAAATTCAAATCCAAGCCATCCTGTACTCGGGTTACCGAAGCTAGTGCTTTTGTCAGAGCTTCATAATGGCGCATATTGGTTACTATAATATCCTGTTCTCCTATCTCAGGGATATTGGCAACTTCAATCAGTTTGTTTTCAAGATCAATAACCCCTTCTTCATATTTTGCTGAGATGAAAATTCTGTCGGGAATCATATCTTGCAGAATTTCCCGTTTCCGCTTCATAATAACACCACATCCGACAATATCGACTTTATTGAACACCATTATTATCTTCTGCTGAGAAACATATGGGAGAATTCTTTCTGATAATTCCTTGATATGATTATCATCTGTTGTGGAATCAATAATCCAAAGAATAATACTAGCCTGTTCTATCTTTCTGAAAGTACGCTCAATACCAATATTTTCTATCTCATCCAATGTGTCACGGATTCCGGCTGTATCTATGACGCGAAAGTCCAGACCTTTAATATTAATAACATCTTCTATAGCATCCCGAGTAGTACCATGTATATCTGAAACGATAGCTTTATCTTCATGCAATAATAGATTCAATAAAGTGGATTTTCCTGCATTCGTTTCACCGATAATGACTACCGGGATACCATTTTTTACAGCATTACCAACCTGAAAAGAGTCGGCCAGTTTTTCTATGTGAGCTCTTATCTCATATACAATCTCTTTTAGCTTCTCCCTGTTTGCAAATTCCACATCCTCTTCAGAGAAGTCCAATTCCAATTCGATGAGAGAAATAAAGTTTAGCAACTCATTTCTCAGTTCGCTAAGCTTATTGCTAAAGCCTCCCCGCATCTGATTCATTGCTAAGCGATGTGTAACTGCTGAAGATGAAGAAATAAGATCTGCAACCGATTCGGCTTGAGACAGATCCATTTTCCCGTTTAGAAACGCTCTTTGAGTAAATTCACCTGCCTTAGCTAGAGAAACCCCTTTTGAAATGATTAACTGTAATATGTTTTGCTGTATATATATCGACCCATGGCAGGAGATTTCAACAGTATCTTCTCCTGTAAACGAATGAGGAGCCTTGAAAATGGTTACGACTACATCATCCAATATATTGTTGTTATTGTCAGCAATAGAACCATAATGAGCCGTATTTGCCTTTTGGCCTTTTAGTTCTTTACCATTAGGCGATACAAATATCGAATCTATTAAATCAATCGAACCTTTTCCGGATACACGTATGACAGCTATTCCTCCTATTCCTTGGGGTGTTGAAATAGCCGCTATTATAGCATTCTCTTCCATATATTTTTATATTACCCCCCCAAAGTTACGAATTAATTATATATGGAACCAGTTACCAAACGATCCTCTTGTATATCTATCAATATTTTAGTGAACTCTAGCAAATATTCTAACCGAAATAATTTACCAGATAGTTTCAGTTACAGATTTTCATTATCTTAAAATAATTTATTATATTCGTTTTCTATTTTGAATAAGTATATAGGTACATAAATTTGTACTTATGTCTTTATTATAGTAGTGGCTACTATATCCATTTCCCATTTATTGGGGTTTCAAGATGTGTTAACGGAAGACTAAACTGTAATCTATTATACCTATTAAACAACTTAAATACTAATTAAAAAAAAGTAAAACACATGAACCTCTCCTTGATTAAAAGACATTTCGGTAAAGGATTCCAAATGTCAGTGATAACGAAAGCTGTTATTTGTATAACTTTATTAATTCCTCTCAACCTGTTTTATAGTTGTTCAAGTGATGATGACGAACAGGATCCTCCTGTTGATACATCCAAGCCGTATTCGGTAAATATATCTAATAGCAATGTAAATATGCCTTCGGGAGGAACAATAACATCTGAGTTTTCAGATTCTCCCACAGGATCAGAGATTGGTAAGGCTGTGGATAATAATGTTAATACAAGTTTTGTAACCAGCCATAGCAAATTTCATATATTATGGAATGGTAATCAAACTACTGCTGTTAACTACTATTACCTTATATCCTCTGAAGCTTCATCCGCCAGTGATCCTAAATCATGGACGCTTTCCGGTTCGAATAATAACCAGAACTGGACTATTGTGGATAAGCAAACAGATCAAACCTTCTCTAAAAGACAGGAGAAGAAAGAATATCGATTTAAGAACGAAACTGCATACCAATATTATAAATTGGCTATACAGTCTAATAATGGAGCCAGCACTACCCAGATAGCCGAATGGAGTATGCAGAATGTGCTTGATCCTCTTGCTCCATATTCGGTGACCATTACAAGTACCAATGAGAATATGCCTTCAGGCGGGATAATCACTTCTCAATATTCCGATTTTCCCGAAGGCTCGGGTATCGGTAAGGTTGTTGATAGCAAGGTGAATACAAAATTTGTAACTAATTACAGCAAATTCTATATACTTTGGGCTGGTAGTTCGAGCGAACCAGTTAGCAATTATACTCTTACATCAGCTGACGATGCTCCAGCTAAAGATCCAAAATCGTGGAGTCTTTCGGGATCGAATGATAATGCCACCTGGACGCTTCTTGACAAGCAGGAAGACCAGACCTTTGCTGAAAGAGGAGAGACTAAAGTATATAATTTTGAGAATAAGATTTCATACAAATACTATATACTGGAGATAGAAGATAATGGTGGTGATGCATCAACCCAGATTGCAGAATGGACAATGGAAATGATATGGACAGACTATGATGAACTGGTACAATATACAAATGGCTTTTCACATTCTGATATAACCCCGATGGGTAACTTCTTTGAGAACAGACATGTCACAACGGATGCAAATAAGATATGGCTTAATGATGCAAGTCAGGATACACCAATGCGAGAAGGAGATGACAGGCGCCTTGAAGAACGTACGGTTAATCTTTATCCTTACGGCGAACCCATACCGGCTGATGTTAACCAGCATGGTATAGGAAATTGTTGTGCAGTTGCAGTTTTTGCTTCTATGGCATACAACCATCCGGAGTTTATTAAGTCCATTATAAAAGACAATGGGGATAAGACTTATACTGTGTCTATGTTCGATCCTCAGGGCGAGCCTATAAAAGTTTCTGTTAATTCCAATATTTTGGTAGGTAACAATGGAGGGATGGTAGCCGGAACCGGTAAAAATGATGTTCCTACCTGGTCAACTATCTTGGAGAAAGCAATGATAAAATATAACTATATATATAATATAAATGGTAATTATGATCTTGGTGGAATAGGTACAGAGCATGTCTCTCCTCTCTTTACAGGAAATGGGGATAGCTTTGCTGTTGAACCGGGTAAAATGACAGGAAAAGAGCTGGCACGGATAGTTAGTGTATGCCTCAAGCAGGGAAAATTTGTTATTGGTGGATTTCGAAACTCGGATGTCCCAGTCGATGGCAGTAAAACTGTAAATTTCCATGCCTATACCTTTATGCATCCGGCAAATAAGAAATCACTATTTGTGATGCGAAACCCATGGGGTGGAAATCCTGATGTTGATGGGACAAAAGACGGATTACTAAACATTTCGGACAATAGTACAATTCCTCCACTAATTGATCTTCGTATTGTAGAGCCGGGAGCTGCGGGCAACATTGGGGCAACCAAGCCGTATACGCCTCCGACTCTAAAGGGTGCTGAAGCCAAGATGCATGTGGCAGATCATGTCCTAAGACCTTCTCAGAGAAGAAACTAATATTACAATAGAAACGGGAGGTGCTGAAAAGTTACCTCCCATTTAATTAATAGGCTATTATCATCAAAAAATCTAATATACGAGCTTAACGTTATCTATCCAGAATTTACTGTCTATACTACCTGTATAAGCCCCTCCATTACTGGATGAAAATTGCAAAATAAGGTGTGTAGCCTTTTCGTCAGGGGATGTAGCCCAGGTAGCTTCCTGTATCGGAACCATTTTACCTTTACTATTACGTGTGTAATAGGCTTCTTCTCCATTTTTTAACCCCATATATGGTGCATAAAAATTCTTTCCTGAAATATCACCATAATATATCTCTAATTGGTGGTTGTTTTGCCAATCAGTTACACTTTTATCGAAACGTTCCCAACCTGTAGCTATACGTTTGGCATAGACATTTCCGTCAGCATCTTCATATCTGTTTTGCAAGATAACTTGGACCTCGGCCAGATCTTTCCGGTCAACTTTCTTTTGTCTGCTAAATCCGGTAGATTTTATACAATCGCCACCTGTAGTTACTTTGTAATCATATTGTAAGGCTTTCGGACGCTTTGTAAAAGGAACGCCCGTAATAAGTTTAGATTGCGGATTACTTGTGTCTTTTATGGGTTCGATCATTTCTCCTAAAAATATAGTGCCACTGGCAAGTACATTAATATCAAACAAACCTAGTACCCGTACAGATTCTATCCGGGTCTCCAACCGCGCACAATAGCCATTTTCCCGTTTTTCAGGGAATACAGTGACACTGGTTTTGGTCACTCCTTTCACTTTGGCTAGTACCGATGATGTAGCCCACGGAGATAGTGTATTTTTGTATGGCTCGTCCACAAGCGTATCACCCGATATTATCTCATATAAGTATCTTGTGTTTCCTCCAATTATTCCTGATTCCTTTATCTTTCTCACCATCCATCTGTCCATATCTCCATTTGCAACCAGTTCAATGGATTGAGATCTTAATTCCCAGAAAGGGGATATAGAGATTAATATGAATAATATAATCTTAACTTTTAGTTTCATAGCTCTATAAATTAGTGGTGTATATTCTTCTTTTCAATCATGATTTTGTCTTCTTCTTTGAGTCCGGCATTATAAAAGAATATAGGTTCATCATGATCATTTAGATATGTTCTTTTGGCAATCTTGAATTGAGAATTGACCAAAGAAAATTCAGGATTCAAATAACTTGTACTTATCTGCGCCATATCCAGCATTGTATGGAATACAGCATTTGTAGATACCGGCTTTGATTCATTATTGTAAGCATTCATCGCATTAGGTAAAAAGTTTTCCTTGTATATAGGTGACAACCATATGAACATAGGTATTCTTAACTGATAGTAAGTTGGATTTGGAGATGCATGCAAAAACTTTTGGCGGTCATCATCCAGAATATCCTCTCCATGATCCGAAACATAAAGCATGGAAGTACAGGCCTCTGTCTGATTAAGGACTGTAATTATATCATACAAGAACTTATCAGTGTATAGTATTGTATTATCATAAGCGTTAACTAATATATCTCTGTTTGCACGGCTTATCTCACCTACATTATCGGGTTTGAATATTGAGAATTCTTTTGGATAACGTTCTTTATAGTTGAAGTGGGAACCATACGAATGAATTATAAAGAATATATTACCTGGAATAGAATCTATATAATGCCTGAATTGAGGTAATATGATCTCGTCCAGATTGTTGGTCTTTTCATTAAAGTGGCGGTAATAGTCCGTATAATCTGCCTCCTGGGCAAAGTAATCTGTAAATGTATGGTTTGCCGACTGATTAGATATAAAAACTGTAGAGAAGCCAACCTCTTTAAAGGCTTCTATCATACTCTTCTGTTCATAGATGATACCATAATTCTCGGCAGAAGCCGCTGTCAACATAATAGAAACGCTCTTATGCGTTGTGTTCGACTGAGTTAAAACATCTTTAAATAGAACGATGTTACTGTCGCGTTCCAGATTAGGTGTTGTATTTCGTTCATATCCATAAAGACCCCAGTTATCAGCACGGCTTGTTTCTCCAATTACCAGTACGTATATTTCACGTTGGGCAGCATTCTCATTCTTATTCGCATTGAAGATAAAGTTTTTGGAAGTCTCCTTATAGTGTTTACTCTTGATCCATTTTTGTCGGGCAAATTTTAAATTGCAGAATACATCTACAGGGTAGGCGTCTTCGTATATTGCATAATTACCTCTATCCTTGTTTTCTGCAATAAAAGAAAGTTCACTGGAAGTCGAGATGGCCAAAATGCCAATAATTAAGACCTTTATTCTGAATTCTTTACCAAGGCAGACTTTTCGCCTGCATGCTATAGCTGCTATTGCTATTGTTGGTATATATACAATAACAACAAATATAACTGAAGCAATAACACCCTGAAGAACTTCTCCTGCTTCTGAGACATTAGTGGTTACTACATTCAGAAACATATCTGCAGCGATAACACTTTCTCCGAAAAGGTAAAATACGACAATCTGAAAGGCATGTATTATCAGTAAGGGAATTAAGATAAGTTGGGCTAAACCGATATTTCTGAGTAAAGAAAAGAGAACAAAATAAAGCCCTAGAGGTAACAGGATCAATATAGTCTTCCCCCATATATCAAACGGTTCAGTAAAAACTAATCCTAAGGTCGGCAGCAGATTGACTATCACAAAAAAGATAAACAGCCTTACCGGATTCTCGATGAATCCATTCAAATGTTTTTTCAATTCCATTATTTCAATATTCTAAAAGGCCTCGTTTATATTAAAATAGAATGCGGATTCACCTTTTCCGATTCCATAGTCTAACCGGACATTGACACGGTTTTTAAATTCCCATCGATACCCGATACCAAAAGTCGGAAGAGTTTGATCCCACTCAAATTCGGAGAATTTAGGAAATACATTTCCTACCCCTGCCCATACCACGGCTCCACTCCGGTGATATATTCTTTGTCGTAATTCTACTTGAGACTGAATAAGATTCCGATCTCTATAGCGTCCCGCATAATAACCTCGCATCTGGTAAGAATTACCTGTAACGGCCATCATATTCCAGGCTACTGTTCCATTATTTAAAATCCCTTGCAAGTCATAAGCTATTACACCTCTTTCCCATACTTTTTTGTAATAGCGGAATATAACCTCTGTCCTGTTAAGATTATGCGAGCTACCTAAAAATTTAGGATAGTATATATACTCTAATTTAGCATATATACCCTTATAAGGATTAGGAATAAAGTCTCTTGAGTCATATGATAAGATTAAACCGGTGCCTACAGCAGTGGTTTTCAGTTTTTCATCTTCAAGTAAACTTATATCCTCAAAATTTCTTCCGCGCACATCCTTTACATTGGTCGTTAATCCCAGATAGGTATTCTCTGTTATTTTTTTCAAGAAATCAAATTTCAGTTCAATTACCTGATTGTCATACTCTGAATAATAATCCTGACGACCAGCCTCATAACCAACCCCCCAATATCTGCTTGGTCTGTATGCAAAATACATATCACCATCTATCCTATAGTTCATTTTAGGAAAGATGGCATTTCCACTGATACCAATTACATAAGCTCCGGATGTGGTTATGTCTCCATACAGTGATGCATTCGATGGAGATATACTCCTGTCCTCCTTATCTATTCTGTATAATCCTGACGCGACTAAGCCCAGTCCCAACTTAGTATCGCTGGAATAGTGAGGCCCTCCGATTATAGAGAAATCGAAACGCTTATTAGGATTTTCTTCATTTGATTTTTCGAAATACTCATAAATCCGTTTAAAGAGTCCTTTTTTCTCTGACGTTATCGTGTCTTCAACGGTTGTGTTTTGAGCATTTGTTATAGCAGAAAGCCCAATAAGAAAAAGCAGAAGTATATGTTTACTATTATTATACATTAAAGTTAAAAGTATTGAGATTACAGGTAATCCAAAAAGATTGTCTCCAAAATCAAGAGTGCATTTAGATAGTTTGCACTTTTTTAACAAAAAGAAAGTCTGGTGATTTAAAAACAAATAAGAGCCGGATTCCCATCCAACTCTTACCGCGAAAAGCCTAATACTTCTCATTTTTTTGCAAGTTAGATTTTTACATCCTTCCTGACATACACCTTAAATTTAACATAACGCACCTTATCCTTTTCAGGATTTTTCTCTATATATCTTTGTTGGGAGTAACCCGTTTTTATACTATTTCCTTTTAATAAACCAGTCTTAAATGATTGACAATAGGGGGGCTCTAAAATTTCATAGCTCAATCAGATTATAAGTTGGCTTTTTACAATTGTAAAGATATACTATTCATTAATACAAAAGGGAAAAATGCTGATCAAAAAATGCAATAAACTGACCAATTTTAAGAAAATTTAATTAGAATAATACAATTTGTAAACTTTTGAGTGATAAACTACAACATTTACACTTATTATTTCTTTAGTTTCAATAGAAACTATTGTTTGATATCTATAGTCTTCCCGGTTTTATGGCTTTTGATAGCAGCTTCTAAAATCTCAACTACAATCAGATTATTCTCTAATGAAGACAGATCTGTTGGTTTCATCTCAATTTCCCCTCTGACAGCCGCCTTTAAGTAATAGAAAGAATCATTATAAGGTTCTTTGAGTTTTTCCGGTTTCAGCCTTTCTTCTTTACCATTGGTGTGGATGCGCATATCTGACGGGGTGTCCTGATAGATATACCCTTTTTTTCCATAGATATGCATATCCTTACGGCTAGCCGGCCAATTCCAGGATGCCATTATAATCGTCGTTGCATGAGGATATTCCAGTACAATAGTTGCATCATCGTCTACTTTCGGATATATATCCGGCTTTAGTTGCTTCAAAGTTGCTGTAACTTTTAGAGGCTTTTGTCCTTTCATCAGCCACGTACTCAAATTTGCTCCATAACAACCAAAGTCTATCACTGCTCCACCACCGTTTAAAACAGGGTCGGTAAGCCATTCCAGAAATTCAGGACTACAACCGATTTCTTTTGGTCCTTGGTGCCCGTCATATATGTTCATCCGAAATACATTTCCTATAGATTTCTGATTATTTAGCAGGTCATAGGCTTTGTGGTTTGTCGGATACCATGTTGTTTCATAATTAGTGAGAACTAGAACTTTATGTTTATGGGCTAGTTCTGCAATGCGTTTAGCCTGTTTAACGGTAGTAGCCAAAGGTTTTTCTACCATAACATGAATACCCCGGGGCGCACATGCTTCAATTATCCGTAAATGATCATTAATACTTTCATAAACAATTACTGCCTCTGGCTTGGCTTTCTCTAACATATCTGTTATGTCATTGAAAAACAGTTCTTTGTTTACTTTCTCTTTTAATATCTTATTTTCCCACAATTTCGGATCTCCCTCTGCAATACCAACGATTTCAAAGTCGCCTCTGTCTATGCGGGATAGTACTTCCCATAAGTGACCATGTGATAATCCTGCGATGCCAAGGCGCAAAGGTTTATTATCTTGGGCGAAAGCAGCGGAAAAAGCCATCACCAAAAGAATAAGCAGCAGATATTTTATTGATTTCATAATTAAAATGAATAATTTTCTAATATGATTTAAAGGTAATAAAGAATATATTATAAATGGGCAATTACATAATATTTGCCATGAAAGTTTATTTTATTTCTCCTATAGAGTAAATATTTTTTGATAGTCAGTCGTTTAAACTTATTTTTAACTAAAAGGTAACAACCAACAGTCACAGGAGCGTAGCGTATGTAAAGGTAACAGTTAACAATGAGTTCGTGGCTTTGCCATGTAGGGGCGTAATATCTTACGCCCGCAGACTC
>JAITVH010000140.1 GCA_031285905.1 Prevotella sp. | reverse complement strand
TTCAGTCAATACTTTATAGGCTTCTTCTATAGCCTTTCCGGCATAATATCCCGAAGAAATCCGATCTTTGATAACAGTAATATTTTTCCTCATTTCCTGATATTCTTCAGCGCTTATTTCCGAGAGAACTTTATCCAGATTCTTCAAAGAATCAATGCAAATGCCTATTCCGTTTTCTTTCACAAAGGGAGCTAAAGCCGCTTTATCCCAAATAATAATAGGAATCATACATCTGATGTATAATGATGTCTTATGTGGGTTATTGAGGGCAAGATATTCTCCACATGATCCAATACAGGTTACGATGGAATCTCCGTCCCATACCAGTCCGAAATCTCCGTTAATATTCTTTATCAGTTCATCGGATGGTACAAAGCCATTGTAGGTGAAGTATTCTTTATTCTGTATCTCATTCAGATCGAATCCCCCTCCATACAGACTGAAACGATAGTCACTGATATATTTATCCAACTCATATAAGAATGCGTTCTTCTTTCTTGTCAACGCGCCTGCATATACAACAGAGTAGGGGAGAGAAACTACTTTTTGCGATGGGGCTTCAACAGTAGATAAATAATCAAAAATTTCCAGTTCGCCCACCATAGCTCTTATCCCATTATTGATAAGCCACTCTTTCATAGATTTATTATGAGCTATTATATAATCGGAATGATCGAGACGTTTTATTTCCTGTTCTATGGTTAGTTTTCTTCGCCGGAATGTTCCCAGATCATGTATAATTGTAACGACTTTGCATCCTCGCATATGAGCCATATTACACACAAAGGCAAAATATTTTTTCAAAGGATATTGCAATACCAGCACATCGCCTCTCTTTAGGCTAAATGGAACTTTCAGGACACCCAGTAATGTAATAAGAAATCCCAGTACTTTGCTGTTATAAGATGTTTGCTTTAGTCCGGCATTTTTATACCCCAGCTTTTCCAATATGGTTTCTATATCGGTTTTAGCTTTATTTCCGGCCGAGCCCAGCCCTTTATAGTTTTTGGAAAGATATCGTCTACTCATAATCTAGTTCTTTTTTTGCCAATAACATCGCTTGCTCCACAGAGTCGTCCATATCAAAGTAGGCATATTGACCTAACCGCCCTCCAAAATATAAGTGAGGGTATTGTAGCGCTTTTTCTTTATATTTATTATAGATAACAGTATTCCTATTGTCGTTTACTGGATAATAGGGTTCATTGTTCTTTGCATATTCTCCCGGATATTCTCTTGTGACCACTGTTGTGGGCTGGGTACCAAACTCAAAATGTTTATGTTCTATGATACGGGTATAGGGAACTGACCGCTCATTATAGTTGACGACTGCATTCCCTTGAAAGTCTTCTATATCAATTTGCTCGTGTTCAAAATGCAAACCCCTGTATTCCAGTTTACCGTACTCAAGACCAAAATATTCATCAATACATCCTGTAAATATAGTCTTATGAGCCAGAGAGTCGAAGTATTCTTTATTGTCAAGATAATTGGTGTTTAGTCTTACTTCAATATCTTCCAATAATCCTTCCGTCAGTCTATTGAACCCGCCAATCGGAATTCCTTGATAGATGTCGTTGAAATAATTGTTATTGTATGTAAATCGGAATGGTACACGCCTTATAATAAATGCTGGAAGTTCAATCGCCGATCTTCCCCATTGTTTTTCGGTATATTCTTTGATAAACGTATAGTATATATCTTCACCGCATAGTTTCAGCGCTTGCTCTTCCAGATTTGCAGGTTCTTTTATTGTGGCATATTTTCCTCTTTGCTCTTCCAGTTTTTGCTTTGCTTCAGCAGGTGTATTCACTCCCCATAATCTATTGAATGTATTCATATTAAAAGGAAGATTGTATAATTTACCTTTATAATAGGCTAGGGGAGAGTTTATATAATTATTAAATTCTACAAATGAATTGACAAAATGCCATACTTCTTTATTACTTGTATGGAAGATATGCGCTCCATATTTATGTACATTTATTGAATTGATATTTTCACAATAGATATTACCTCCTGTATGGCTTCTCTTGTCAACCAGTAAGCACTTTTTTCCCTTTTGTTTTGCCAGGTATGCAAATACAGAACCGAACAGGCCGGTTCCTACAATCAGGTAATCATATGGTTTTGATTTTGGCATAGATATTTTTTTTAACGGCTGTAAAAATAACGAATAAATAATATTTTCTGTAATGATAAAAGACTTTTCTATATTTGTATCTATACAAAACCAATCTATATGAAAAACTTATTTTTATTAAAGCTGCAAATAATCATATTGTTCATCGGTTTTTCCTCATCGATACAGGCGACTAATAAAACAGGAATTATAATTCCCATAAATGAATTAGCTCTACAAGATACGATAAAGCCTCTAATAAAAGACTTTATTGGGATTAACGGACATTTTCATTTCCAGCCGGATTTATATGGGCAAGTATGCAGATTAGTCAGGAATTACCATAATGTAAACTGGGATGTGGAAAAGCCCGGAGATGATATTACCTTACCTGTTTGTGTAAATAAAGTAAACTGGGAAGAACACGTATATAAACCATGGAAAGAAAAAGGATTTGAAACGGATATCTGTATCCAGTTCTCAGGATTCGCGCCTCCCGAACCGGATTATAAAGCTTTTTGGATTGGTCAGGAAGATTGGATGTACCGGTATGGAAAAGCTATGGCAGCTTTTTATGGGCCTTCCGGTGATAAAAAGTTATGTACATCGATGGAGATAGGGAATGAACCGGGGAGTAGATTTGATAGTACTCTGTATAAGGTACTTTTTACGAATATGGCGAGAGGAATAAGAGATGGCGATCCTCAAATGAAAATATTAACCCCTACTGTACATGCCCGAAAAGGGGATGATTATAACCAGAGTCTCAACTCGATATATAAGGATAAAGAAGTGTTGCCTCTATACGATATCATCAATGTACATATATATGCTGATATTCCTGCTTTGGCTCCCGGAGAAAGCCCTTGGAATAGAACTTATCCGGAAGATATGATGACTAATTATTTGAGGATTGTAGATGAGACAATAGAATGGCGGAATAAGAATGCTCCGGATAAAGATATTTGGATCACTGAGTTTGGATACGATGCTTGTACTCCCGATGCTATGGAGAAACGAACCGGATGGGCTCTAGAGCTTGATTGGCAGGGCGTTTCAGATTTACAACAAGCACAATACATAATACGTAGTTTCTTCCTTTTTGCTGCACGTAATATAGGTAGAGCATATATTTATTATTACAATGATGAAGATGAGCCAGGTGTACATGCTTCAGCCGGATTAACTCGTAATTTTCAGCCAAAAATGTCATTCTGGGCTGTTAAACAATTATATGAACTACTTGGAGAGTATAGATTTTCAGCTATTATTCAACAACCTGAAGCAAATGTAAATTCTGTATATGTGCATGAGTTTAGTCATGGAGAGAATCCTGATAGGAAAATATGGGCAGTGTGGAGTCCTACAGGAGTAGCATCTCATAAAAAGGATGGATATATACCTAAAATATTAACTACCAGCTTGCAAAATATTCCGGGTAATATAATAGAGGTGATCCCAATGTCTACCTCACAGTTTCAGGATAAGGGTAATGCCTTAGAATGGAAAATGAGAGATGGTGCAATTGAGTTGACAGTATCAGAAAGTCCTACATATATTCTCTTCAGCCCCGATAATTAATAGAGAAATCAATTGTAAAAAAGAAAGAGTCGAATAATTCGACTCTTTCTTTAATATTAGTTGTACTCTTTATAGAGGATTAATTTGTTCCTCCACCCAGAGCGCGATAAAGATCAGATGTTGCTTGCAGTTGCTGTAGTTTATCACTTACTTGACTCAGTCTGGCCTGAAGCAAACTTTGCTGGGCATTGATAATTTCCAGATAAGAACTTACTTCATTACCAGCGAACAAGTCTTTTGTGTCAGAAACAGCCTTGGTCAATGATTCTACCTGATTGCCTCTGTCCTGGTTCTTACTCATCGAAGTTTCGTATGTATATAAGATATCCGAAACTTCTTTTGCCGCAGACAATACTGTTTTTTCGAAAGTTAACAGAGCAGCTTGTTCTTCAGCCTTTGCAACTTTTAATTGAGTTGTTAATTGTTTCTTCGCAAAGATAGGCTGAGCTATACTTCCTATAATGTTTGCTGCCAGGTTTTCCGGTTTAAACAATGCTCCGGCGTAACCAATTGATGCACTGGTTATATTTATTGACGGATAGAAACTGGCACGTGCGGCATTGGTTAATTCAAATGCAGAGCGGAAGCTCAACTCAGCTTGTTTCACATCCGGACGTTTAGCCAACATCTGTGCCGGTACGCCATGAGCCAGTTGCGTTGGCACATATTGTTCTTTCAGGGTTGTTCTGGTTATACTGCCCGGTTTCCTTCCTAGCATCAGGCAAATCGAATTTTCTAATTGCCTGATATTATTATCCATATCGGGTATGGATATTTTGGCAGAATATATCGATGCTTTCATTTGCTCCAGGCCGGCTCTGTTAGTCAATCCGGCTTCCCATAATTGTTCCATCATCGACAGGCTTTCTTCCATCAGGGCAATCATATCCTGAGTAACTCTAAGTTGTTCGTCAAGAGCAAGGATACTATAATATGTATTCGCAATATTCGATATAAGTGATGTTTGCATAAGGTTTCTTCCCTCGTAGCTATTCAACATATCGGCATATTTCGATTTGGACTGCCTGTTTAGTTTACCCCATACATCGATTTCCCAACTGGCTGTGAGCCCTACCATATATTCGTTAGCATGATATCCCAACACATCTTTTCCCCTGGCTCCATTGCTGAATCTGGTATGAGTAAAGTTTCCGGCAAGGGCCAGACTAGGAAAATATGCTGCGCGAGCCATACCCAGAGCAGCTTCTGCTTGTTTGATACGTTCGGCAACTATACGCATATCGTAATTGTTGTTCAATCCTTCGTCAATAAGAGCCTGAAGAACCGGATCAGTAAAATATTCTTTCCATGGAATATTTGCAATAGTAGTAGTATCAGTCGGGTTTTCACCTCTGAAAAGTCCGGTCGGGTCTGTCTCAGGTGTCTGATACTTGTTTGTTAATTGGCAGGATGTTAGTCCCATTGAGAGTATTACTCCCAACAGAACTACACCTTTTATATGTTTTTTAATCATAATCATTTATTTTTTATTACCTCGTCATTTGTATTGATCAAACTGGATTTGCTAATCTTATCCTGTAATGCCTGGAAAATGATATATAAGGATGGTATAACCAATACCCCTATCATTGTACCAATAAACATACCTCCTACAGCACTGATACCGATCGAACGGTTACCGATAGCACCTGCACCTGAAGCAAACATCAGAGGTAACAGTCCGGCTATGAATGCGAAAGATGTCATCAAGATAGGACGAAGACGGGCAACGGCACCGTTTACAGCAGCTTCAATGATACTCATACCTTGCTGACGGCGCTGAACGGCGTATTCAACAATCAGGATGGCATTTTTAGCCAATAACCCAATCAACATGATCATCGATATCTGGACATATATATTGTTTACAATACCTTGCGAAACTCCAAAGATCATCAGGAAGATAAATACTCCGGCCAGACCTACAGGCAACGAGAATAATACTGCAAGTGGAATTATATAACTTTCGTATAATGCACATAATAATAGATATACGAATATTATACAAATACCGAAGATTAGAACTGTCTGGCTACCGCTATTTGCTTCTTCTCTTGTCATACCGGCATATTCATAGCTATATCCATCAGGGAATATACTCTTGTCGGCATACATTTCTTCTACGATTTTTAGAACGTCTCCGGTACTATAACCTGACAACATGTTAGGTATAATGGTAACGTCCATAGATTGGAACATATTGAAACGGTTCAATGTAGGAGGTGCGGTAACGTCAGTGACATGAATAAATTCAGTTATCGGAGACATCTCTCCCGAAGCCGTTTGAACATATATACCGTTCAGGTCATCCAGTTTGCGCCTGTATTCAGGAGCAGCCTGTACCATTACACGGAATTGCTTACCATATAGGTTGAAGTTCGAAATATAAGAACTACCAACATTTACCTGTAGCGTGTTCATCACCTGATTCAGAGTCAATCCGGCAGCTTTGATCTTTGGTATATCAGCCTCAATTTGCTTTTGCGGGAAGTTAGGGTTGAAGTTGGTCATGGCCATCATAACTTCTTCACGTTGTTGTAGTTTAGCTACAAAATTAGTAGTAATTTTGTAGAATTCATTAACATCTCCTCCCATTCTGTCCTGCAATTGCATTTCTACTCCGGCTCCAAGACCGAAACCTTGTAGAGTAGGGGTAGCCATAAAGAAGAATGTTGCATTATTGATACTGCTTGTACTGTCTTTCAACATTGAGGCGACCTGATTAGTTGATAATTCTCGATCACCCCATGGATCCATTTTAATAATAACAGTACCATACGAACTACCCAGACCACTCATAAAGTTTACCCCGGTAATATTTGTTACAGATTGTACTCCATCAATATTTTGTGCAATATCCACTACGCGGCTTACTATCGAATCTGTTCTTTCTAATGAGGCTCCTGCCGGTAAGGTTATGAATCCCATTACACCACCACTATCCTCTTGTGGCACGAAACCGGTAGGAAGAAACTTCATCAATCCGAACAATATAAGTGAGGCTATAGCTATAATGACTACAGTGATCCAACGATGTCCTCTCTTACCTAAGAAGTGCAGAGAGTTCTTATATTTACGGGTTGCACTATTAAACATCATGTTGAAGTAATAGTAGAAGCGTTCTATGAGGCTTTTCTTCTTATGTTCTTCGTCATGAGGTTTTAAGAATAAAGCACAAAGTGCCGGACTTAATGTTAATGCATTTACAGCCGAAATAAGGATGGCGATTGCCAGTGTCAATCCAAATTGTTTGAAGAAAATACCGGTTGTTCCACCAATAAAACTTACAGGGATAAACACAGCCGACATTACCAATGTAATGGATACGATTGCCGGGGCAATTTCTTTCATAGCCGTCATTGTCGCCACTTTGGCATCCTTTTCCCCGGCATCTAACTGGGCATGGACGGCCTCGACGACGACTATCGCATCATCCACCACAATACCAATGGCCAGTACCATTGCAAATAGTGTAAGCAGGTTCACAGAGAAACCGAACACCTGGAGGAAGAAGAATGTACCAACAATAGCTACCGGAACAGCTATAGCCGGAATAATGGTAGATCTTATATCCTGCAAGAATACAAACACAACGATAAATACAAGTATAAATGCTTCTAATAACGTTTCAAGAACCTTTTTGATTGATGCATCCAGGAATTCACTTGAGTCCATCATATAGGTGATTTTAACACCTTGAGGAAATGATTTTTCAGCGTCAGCCAATACAGCTTTCACGTTATCGATAACTTCGGATGCATTTGACCCGGCAGTCTGGCTGATAGACATAAATACCGCATCTTTTTTATTTGTTTGAGATACAACGCTATAGTTCAGAGAGCCTAATTCAACATCTGCAACATCTTTTACCCTTAATATCTGTCCGTCTTGAGAACGGATAATGATATTAGCAAATTGTTCTGCGGATTTCAAACGTCCGGTATATTTTAAATTATACTGGAAAGACTGATCGCTATTTTGACCTAATTCACCAGGAGCAGCTTCAATATTCTGATCTGTCAAAGCACCGATAACTTCTTGTCCTGTAATCTTATACGAAGCCATTATATCAGGTTTTAACCAGATCCTCATGGAGTAGTCCTTCGCTCCATATACACCAGCATCTCCAACACCGTTTACACGTTTTATTTGTGGTAAGATATTGATATTGGCATAATTTTGAAGGAACTGTCCATCATAGTCAGGATTATCCGTTGTGAGTGTAAAACCCAGAATAGTACTATTTTGTTGCTTTTGTACAGTAACACCAATTTGAGTTACTTCGGCAGGAAGAAGTGGTGTTGCACGGGCAACAAGGTTCTGAACATTCACCGAAGCAATGTCAGGATTCACTCCCTGTCTGAAGAATACTCTAATTTGCGCCATACCGTTGTTCATGGCAGATGATGTCATGTATGTCATCCCTTCCACTCCATTTATTTGTTCTTCGAGAGGAATTACGACACTGTTCATTACCACATCCGCATTAGCGCCCGGATAGGTGGCTGATACCTGCACTGTAGGCGGTGCAATATCAGGATATTGTTCGACCGGTAAAGTCGCCAGACCAATTATCCCTAATACAACGATGATAATAGAGATAACGGTGGATAATACGGGTCTTTCTATAAATGTTTTTAACATTGTATCTTGTTTTATTTTATATCTAAAAAAAATTATTTCACTATGATCTTTTTGCCATTACTTAATGTAATGATGCCGTCTTCAACGATTCTGTCTCCAGTCGATAATCCACTTGAGACTACATAGTTTTTACCATCAGGCATCGGTATTACAGAAATCATAGTTTGTACAACGGAGTCTCCCAAAACTTTATATGTCAGGTATTTATTCTGCTGAGTGAATGTGGCTTTCTGTGGTATAACCAATACATTATCCATATATTTTGGTATTGAAATCTGTCCGCTGAATCCACTTCTTAACAATCCCTGAGGATTTGGAAATTCAGCTCTCAGATTGATAGTACCTGTTGTTACATTCACCTGTCCCGAGATAGTTTTGATCCTTCCTTTTTCAGAATATATTGTTTTATCAGCCATGATGAGTGTTACTTCAGGCAGGTTTTTAATTTTTTCTGCTTGGCTCTCACCCTCTAATCCTTCCAGTAATTTAAGGAAGTTTTTTTCATTCATTGAAAAATAAGCGAATACATTACCAATACTGGAAACTGTAGTAAGGCTGTTTGCTGAGTTTACCAGACTACCCAGACGGAATGGGATTGAACCTACAACACCATCGACAGGGCTTGTTACATTTGTCCAGCCTAATGTGGCATTAGCATTTTCTAATGCTGCTTCTCCTTGTGCCAGTTGAGCCTGAGCTGTTTCATATGCATTTTGATATGTGTCTAACTGCACTTGGCTTACAATACCCTTTTCAGCTAATGGTTTGATTCTATCTACATTTAATTTTGCATTGGCAACCTGCGCTTTTGCACTTTGAATGGTTGCTTTAGCTGTAGTAACAGCCTGGATAGATTGTGGCGAGTTAATCTTAAATAGTCTTTGACCTTTTTTTACAATTGAACCTTCGTCCACATACATTTCTTCAATAAAGCCGTCTATACGAGGCCTGATCTCAATATCTTCCTGCCCTTTGACAGTAACAGGGATAACCGTTTCTAATTGAACGTTTTGTTCATTTACTACTATTGTTGGATATTCCTGAAGTTGCGCCTCTCCTCCACCAAAAGGATTGGAGCTATTACCTCCGCAAGAAACCATAATCAATAGGGATACTGTTGTTCCTAAAACAATCTTCTTCACTTTCATACCTAATTATTTAAACTGTTTAATTTATTTAATCTTTCTATTTCTTCTAATAATGCGCGTAAATGGATTTTTAATGAATCTGTATCTATATCTTTAAATAATCCAGTTTGTGATTCTTTCAGCTTTGTGATAGCTTTTTCAAAAACTTCTGTTCCTGATTCGGTTATTCCCACCACTCTGGCCCGTGTATCCATTTTGCTTTCTCTTCTAATTATCAAACCTTTCTTCTCCAGATTCCTTAATATTGTAGAAGTAGTCATCGGATCGATATAAGTTTCTTGGGATAATATAATTTGGGTTGTTTCCATTTCCAGTTTCGACATATGGTATATTGCGCCAAGTAACTCAAATTGTGAGGTCGTAAGTCCAAATTCATCTACTATTTTGTGTTTACCTCTTTGCCAAAATTTGGAAATCTTCCAAATTAAATATCCGATTTCGTCTCCCGGATTGGCTAAACTACATTTTGAATTCATTTATTTATCTTTTAAAATTGGGGCAAAGATAATAAGCGTACTTATAATAAGTAGAAGTTATTTTTAAATAAAATTGGGTTATTAACTTTTTTTACACATAAAAGTGAACATTCGTTCATCTTTCACATTTCTTAATGAAATCTGTGGTAATTTGTAGGGTGTGATGTTGAAAAAGATGGTTGTTTGTGAATAAATAATTCATTTATATATATAAAAAACGGAGAATTAATTCTCCGTTTTTTATTTTATATCAGATTCCTAAATCTTTACAGACTGTCTCTATTTTCTTCTCAGCAGCGGCATCCACAGTATAATAATCTTCTCGCGATTTGAGTTTACTATGTACCTCTATGTAGAATTTAATTTTAGGCT
>JAITVH010000123.1 GCA_031285905.1 Prevotella sp. | reverse complement strand
CTATCTCTCGTATAAATAATCTAGCTAAGTTATACCCATAATGATATTAACTTAAAAATAGTCCTTTTATGTTAATGTTCAATCAGAATACAATGTGTTATTAAACATACATCTCGATTTTATCTCAGCATTAAGTTTTTATTTATAATACTCTTTCTATTTATATTGCCTAAGGATAGGGATACTATTTGTTAAACTCTCCGGTTGTCTAATTTGTATCCTCAATTGTCTAATCTGTGACATACGGAAAAACTTAACTGGTATATATTTGTTTCAGTTAACAGAGGTTCTAAAAAACCATAAGAAACAAAATATACCATGAAGCATTATTTTACATTATTATATGGTTTGTTATTGTCCGTTGCTATCTTAGCGCAAGATAGCCGGAATATCTCCACTATATATATAGATAAGAAGGGAGTGATGAGATGGAATGATACACATCAGGAAGCGTCTTTCTATGGAGTGAACTATACCTTACCGTTTGCACATGCCTATCGTGCAATGAATTATCTCGGCAAAAACCATAAAGAAGCGATAGATAGGGATGTTTATCATTTTTCCCGTTTGGGTTTCAATGCTTATCGTATTCATGTTTGGGATGTAGAGATTTCTGATAGTAAAGGGAATCTGAAGGAGAATGAGCATCTTGATTTACTTGATTACCTTATCGCAAAACTAAGAGAGAGAAATATCAGGGTATTAATTACTGCCATGACAAATTTTGGGAACGGATATCCTGAAAAAAATGAAAATAACGGAGCTTTCTCTTACTTATATAATAAGTGTGAAATACATAATACGGAAGCGGCTATACAGGCACAGGAGAATTATATAGCACAATTTGTAAAGCATATCAACCCTTATACAAATCTTTCATACAAAGAAGATCCATATATCGTAGGTTTTGAAATCAATAATGAGCCTTGTCATGCTGATACACCGAAACAAACAGAAGGATATATCAATAGAATGCTGAAATCCCTGAAAGGAGCAGGGAATGGTAAGCCAGTGTTTTATAACGTAAGTCACAATATGGAACATGTGCAGGCATATTATAATACAGCGATTCAGGGAACAACATATCAATGGTACCCAATCGGTTTGGTCGCAGGACATACGCGTAAAGGTAATTTTCTTCCTTATGTAGATGAGTATAACATTTCTTTTTCTGGTGTGAAGGGTTTTGATCAGAAAGCAAAGGCCGTTTATGAATACGATCCGGCCGATATTACTTATTCATATATGTATCCGGCTATGACACGTGCTTTTCGTACACAAGGTTTTCAGTGGATTACACAGTTTGCTTACGACCCGATTGATATGGCATGGGCAAACACAGAGTATCAAACACATTTCTTAAACCTGGCTTATACGCCGAATAAAGCCATTAGTATGAAAATTGCTGCCGAAGTAGCTTATTCGATTCCTATGGGTAAACAATATCCTAAGTATCCTAATGATACAGTCTTTGATAACTTTAGGGTGAGCTACTCAGAGGATTTGAGCGAATTAAATACAAATAATAAATCCTTTTATTCAAATAACACCACATCTAGACCTGTTAACTCTCAACAATTGACATCTATAGCAGGATGTGGAAATTCGCCAATTGTACATTATGAAGGCACAGGTGCCTACTTTATAGATAAACTGGAAGATGGATTGTGGCGTCTCGAAGTGATGCCGGATGCAGTACAAATAAAGGATCCTTTCGAAAAGGCATCTTTGAAGAAAGAAGTGGTTACTATTGCATGGAATAAGTGGAGAATGGAAATTGATTTGCCCGGCTTAGGTCAGGATTTTACAATCACAGCTGTCAATGACGGAAATGGGTATAAAGGGTTATCAAAAGGAATAGGTTTTTCCGTTGAGCCGGGCATTTATCTTCTCCAGCGCAATAATTATTCACCTGTTAAAGACTGGAATGCGAATACCAAATGGAACAATATCCTGTTAGGAGAATTTGTGGCTCCAAAAGCACATGCTAATACTTATTCTGTTGTCCATCATCCCGCTCTCGTATCTGAGAATGGAAAACCTCTAAGTTTTCAAGCCAATATTGTAGGGCCTTCCTTCCCCGATTCAGTAATTGTTTATACTGATAAAGTTTCTTTCTGGTCTGAAAGAAATCCATATATCAAGATGGAACGGGTAAACGGGTATACATATAAGGCTGATATTCCTGCCAATATGTTACATGAAGACCTGTTCAGATATAATATTATAGTATGTAAAGGTGGTAAAAATCAGACTTTTCCGGCTAATATAGATGGTAACCCGTTAGATTGGGATTTTTATCAGAATGAATATTATCAGACAAATATAGTCGCTTCTCAAAGTCCAATAGAATTAGCGAGAGTAACAGATGCTTATAGCAATATCGATACTTATGGTATACCGGAAAGATCTTATGTAATGGGCAAACTATCCAATGATGGATTGGCTAAAATGCAAACCATAAAATATAACTTTAAGATTAATGACGCAGATGCACGCTTTTTCTGGAGAAAGTACATTAAAGAATATATTATCAACCGGACTGAGGCATTAAGTAAAGCACAGAATATATGTGTTAACATATCTGATCCACAGGAAATAAAGAATCTGAAAATAGGTTTTATCACATCCGATGGATTTACATACACTACTGAATTCGAATTAAATACGAATCGAAGTATATATAAGATACCATTATCAGGTTTGATACAGGATAGTACAGCTATACTGCCATCTCCTTATCCGGTATTTCTGCAACGATACTTTATCCCTGATACACAAATACCTTTCGATATAAATAAAATAGAAATAATAGAATTATCCTCAACGAATGGAATGAATGAAAACGCATCTTATGAACTTGGAAGTATATGGCTTGAATAACAATTTAAAAATGAATACCTTATTTAAATAATTAGAACATGGAAAAGTACAAAACATTTGTAAAATCACGGTTATGGCTATGCTTATTCTTTTTGACTGTTCCTTTGTTGGTATTTGCCCAGCAAAGCAGGAAAGTGAGTGGAGTCGTAACGGATGAATTGAATGAACCTATAATTGGTGTGGTAGTCAGTGTTCCCGGTACTACACTTGGTATGACAACTGATTTGGATGGCAGATACTCATTGGATTTGCCCAATGATAAAAATCAGATTGAATTCTTTTTTTTAGGATATGAATCTCAACAGATCACTATTACAGGCAGCAATGTAATAAATGTACAGCTTGTACCAAAAGACATGGCATTACGAGATGTTGTGGTTATAGGGTATGGAACGCAACGTAAGGGTGATCTTACAGGATCAATCAGTAATGTTAGCAGCAAAGACTTTAATAGCGGGCTTATCAGTTCACCGGAGCAGTTGATTAATGGTAAAGTATCCGGTGTACAGATTATGTCAAACAGTGGTTCTCCTACAGGAGGCAGCACCATCCGTATTCGTGGAGGCGCATCGCTCAACGCCAGTAATGACCCGTTGATTGTTTTGGATGGACTGCCATTAGAGAGTGGTGGTATCAGTGGAAATACAGGAAACTTCCTTAGCTTGATAAATCCTTCAGATATAGAAAGCATGACAATCCTTAAAGATGCTTCATCTACAGCTATTTATGGTTCGCGTGCATCAAATGGGGTAATCCTGATCACTACAAAGAGAGGAACAGGAAGCGGAATAAAAGTTTCTGTAAACTCAACCAACTCGATACAGACACGAACTAAAACTGCTGATATGCTTGGCCGCGACCAGTTCGTCAATCTTGTTAACTCTAGAGGAACCCAGGAGCAGAAAGGTTTGCTGCAATCTTATTCTACAAATTGGAATGATGAAATATACCATACAGCATTCGGTACCGATAATAATGTGAGCGTTTCGGGGAGAATAGCTCCTGACTGGCCTGTTCGTGCATCATTCGGATATTATAACCAGGATGGCATAGTTCGTACAGATAATGCAGAGAGGTTCACAGGTAACTTGTCTTTGAATCCGTCTTTCTTCAACGATCATCTGAAGGTGACATTGAATGCCAAAGGTTCTGTTAATAATAATACATTTGCTAATACTGGCGCAATTTGGGCTGCTGCAACATTCAACCCTACATTACCGGTTTATTCAGGAAATGACTCTTTCGGAGGGTATTATGAAGATATAGATGTAAATAGTGGCAACCCTGTAAATGGAGCTGTACGCAATCCTCGTGGGATGATAGATCAGTATAACTCAACAAGTAAGGTGGAACGTTTCATCGGAAATGCCGATGTTGATTATAAAATGCATTTTCTACCGGAACTGAAATTTCATGCCACTTTGGGATATGACTATGCTAAAGGTGAGGGAGAAATCTATATTCCGGCCGAAGCGGCAGAATATTATACAACGTCCGGTCGTAATTATTCTTATGGGCCGCAAAAGAATTCTAACCGCCTGTTAACTACCTATTTTAATTATACAAAAGACCTATC
>JAITVH010000079.1 GCA_031285905.1 Prevotella sp. | reverse complement strand
CCGATTCAATTCTTTTCTGTGCGTCTATTTTTATTTTAGTAACTGTAGTCGAAGGAACTTTTATTTCTTTGTTTATTATGATTTTTGCAGTCCTGATTGCATCACCCGATTGTCCTCTTCTGTCATATATCTTCATCACTTGGTATAAAGGAAGGAATCTGTTTGGGCACATATTTAATGCAAGTTGATAATGTCTTTCAGATTCGTCAAATTTATTCAAATTGGAATAATTATCAGCTAAAAGCATTTGAACATCATAATCATTGAAGTATTTTTCGCATTGATGAAGAATGTCCAGGCTTTTAGGATAATCTTTTATATGATTTAACTCTGCTCCATAATTATACAAAAACAATGAATTTTTATTCCAATGAGAGTATAAATTTCCATAATCAATTATTACTGAATCGATCTTCCCTAATGATGATAAACGGACTGTCTCTTTCCATTTGTATTCAAACCGGATATCTTTAAAAAGAATAATCATACTGAGGACTAAAATAGGAATATAACCTATTTTTGTGATTAATGAATTACAATTAAAAGAGAATATGGCTTTATTTCTATTTGAAAGTTTTGCCACACTTAATATAAACATTACCCAGACAAATGGATATTTTAAAGGATAAGAGAAACAGGAAAAAACGAGAATAGATAATAATGTTAGATAATAAGGAGATAATTTATTTTTAGCATTTCTCATTATATAGAACAATCCCACAATTGCTAATAATAAACCTATGATTCCATATTCCACGGCCAATAATAAGAATTCATTGAATGGATGTAAAACATTGTCGGCCAATATTCCGGAATCACTATCAGGATGATCTTCGAAATATACCGCCTGGTATAGCATATAATCTGAGTTAAACGAACCGACGCCTGTTCCTAATACCGGATTATCTTTGATCATATTGAATGTAACTTCCCAAATAAGGAGCCTACCTGATGCCGAATCTTTTTTCAAATAGATTAAAAAGAAGAAAAATAATAACCCTCCAATAACAGCAATAATCCAAAAGAGTTTTTTGAACCTTCTGTTTTTTTGTATATACCTACAATAAATGTAGAAAAGCAATATAGCCAAAACACAAATTATTCCGGTTCTGGAAACAGATAAAACAATGGCCAGTATGATGAAAACACCTGATGATACCGCCAATATTTTAAGGGGCTTATCTTTTTCAAGTAATGTAAGAATAAAAGGAAAGCTAATAGCTAAACATCCCGCAAATCCCGCAGGATTATCAAAGCTGCCGGTTATGGGAAATCCTGATGAGGGATAAAACACTCCGGTATATTGCAATAACCCATATATGGATTGTACAAGCGCGCTTATTGTGATAACGATGCTATAATGGGTATTATTTATTCCTTCATTTTGCTTAAAGAAAAAATATAAAAAGATTAAGCCGGCCAGAATTGTCCAATTCAAAATCCTGACGGGATAAAGAAATGAGAAAAATAAGAAATAAACGGCAAATACAAATAAAAATATAGAAGATATATCAATTTTTAAATGGTTTTCATTTCGTAGAAATTGAAATAAAAAAAGGAAAAGCGAGCAAATTATAAAACAATAGGTTTTAGGCAAAATATATTCCTGCACAAAATATCCCGATGTAAGAAACATTGTGCCAAATATTAGTATAGCAATAAGAGGATAATTTACTGTTTTTCCTTTTGTTATCATTGAGAATATCAGTTCAACTATTAATATAACCGGATATTTGATTTCAATGACGATATTAAAAATACATTGTCCTGAATAATCTTATTTGTTTCAGGATTACAAATAACATAATTCTTTAGAGTTTGTCCTCCATATTCAAATCTGATTAAATATACTTTGTCATCGATCTTTATCTTTTCACGAAAGATCTTTTTAGCCGAAACTACCAACTTATTGACTTCTATAAATATTTTTTCAAAATCTGTTGTCGATGGAAAGTTGTCTGCTTTAATTGAAGTAAATCGAGGATGAAAATAACGAGTATTCTTTATCTCCTTATTCACAACACTGTCATTGGGAAAACTATAGTTGTGATTATGATTCCCGTAAGTTTCACTGCCTAATCCATTAGGCTGAATAAACCAATCTACGTAATAGTCAATATTGTCCTCTTTTAGTGTCTCAACAAATTCATAAGATATTAATTTTATATCTTTGGCATTGGTAATGAACTGAGGTGTCCAATTGCGAAATAGATTTTCAAAATTACAATCACATGACTCTATCGGTTGCCCATACTCATAGAGAGTAACTATTGAGGTGTCAATAATAGAATCATTGCTATTTGTAACCTGAGAAAATAGTGAAATATATGATATACACAAAAGAGTAATTATTGATATTGTTTTTTTCATGATGCCTGTATCGTTTAATTAAGCGAATTCAGTTTAGGGATTATCATTAGTCTCTTCATTCATCTACCAAGTTTCTCTATCAGTTTCTCTGCACTTTCAATATTTCCTCTGAAAATAAGCTTACTGTCTTTATCAAAAATAAGTACAGTGGGATAGACATCTACCCCTAATTGGTTTAATATTGGATCATCTATATCAATGGAGAAAGAGGGGAAAGTATAACCTTCTTCTTTCAAGATATTAGTGCCTGTTTTAAAGTTTTCCTTTCTGTCCACTATTCTGCTATGTATGGAATATAAAGCAACTCGTTCACTGTCTTTATACTTATCATACAATTCTTGTACTTTCGGGAATTTTTTATAGCATACCCCACAGTAAGTATACCAACAATCTATAACAACATATTGACCTTTAAAATCATCAATGGATAACGTATCGCCTTCCTCTGTCTGAAATTTTAAATTATAGACTTCTTTTTCTGATAATTTTCCCGTAAAAGTTCCAAAATCGATTTTATGATTCCAATAATTTTCGCCACAGACCGATAGCCACATTCCACAAAGAATGCAGACAACGCAAATTATATAACGATATTTCTTTTTTACTTTATAAGAAATATAGGCGAATAATATAGCTGACAGATGAATAATATAACCCGAACGTGAACCTTTTGTACTATCAAACAAAATAATAGTTGCAGGTAACTGCAATAATGAGATACCAATAATCATTGCTAAGAATATCTTATAGGGACGAATAATATCACCATATTTAGATAAAAAATAGAATGTGATGGCAAAATAGATTAAGAAACCTACAATATTGACTTGCTGAGGCCCTGTCAAAAAAGATATGGGAATATATCCCCCACGTATGGGGGATGTAATAATCAATATTAAGAGAGAAACTATGCAGAATACAGCAAGACGTTTAAACTCTGTTTTTTTCATGTTTTTTCATTCATTTACCAGTTTTTCTATCAGTTTTTCTGCAAATTCTATCGAGCCTCTAAAAATTAATTGGCTGTCCTTATCGAAAATCAGGACAGTAGGATAAGCATCTACCTTCAATTCTTTTAATATTGGATCATTTATATCAATGGAGAAAGAAGGAAAAATATAACCTTCTTCTTTCAAGATGTTAGTGCCTGTTTTAAAGTCTTCCTTTTTATCCGCCATTCTGCTATGCATGGAATATAAGGCAACATGTTCACTGCCTTTATACTTATCATACAATTCCTGTACTTTCGGGAATTTTTTATAGCATACACCACAATAGGTGTACCAGCAATCCAATATCAGATATTTTCCTTTATACATTTCCAGGTTCAATGTATCTCCGTCCGGGTTTTGAAAGATCAGAGGATAAAGTACTGTCGATTCCACTTTTCCTGTAAATGTCCCGTAGTTTAATTTATTTAACCACATATCGTAGCCCGGTATCGAAAGCCAAAAAGCAACCGATAAACTGACTATGCCCAATAAAACTTTAAAATGTACCTTATTTAGCTTAAAGCAGGTAAAACCAAGTAATATCCCCAATAGATGTATGCAATAATCAGGGAGTGAAATTAACGTACTTTCCCAATACCTTATATGGAAAAAGAGGGGTATTATTGAGGCTCCTAAAAATATGGCTATAAGTACCCATAATGGCTTGACTATACCATCGTATTTAGAAGAAATAAAATAAGTAAAAACGAAATAGACAATGAAGCCGGTAATAGATGACAACATAAACCCTGTTATTCCGCCTATGTCAATATAGCCTCCTCTTAAAGGACTAATTATGATAAAAATTAATAGTGATAATAGTGATAACAGTGATATTTTTATAAGTTTTTTCATAACAATATTTCGGTAAATAAATAATTCAAAGAAGATAAATAATTGAAACAGTTCTCCTTGACTGGATCGTTACATAGAATACGTCAATACCAAAATACCCATTAATGCCGAATCGGCTGAGCCTCTAAATACTATATTACCCTCTCTATTGATAATAATCGCGCTTGGGAACGAATTTATTTTCAAGTTTTGCAATAGAGGGTCATTTGCTGATAAAGGAAACAATGTAGTAGTCCCATTTTCTTTCAAAATATCCGGTATCACCGGAGTTGAAACTGTATTCTCTTCGGAGTGACAATATATTGAGTAGATTTTGACTTCATCATCATTTGTTATTCGACTATCATTTATTTCTTGAAATATAGAAATAGCCTTTTCGCTACTATCTGAGTCCCAAAAATAAAATAATACCCATTTATCTTTCAACTGTGAAATAGCAATAGTGTCTTTATCATTTTGAAAGACAACCGGAAAATCAACGACTTCATTAACAAGGCTTTTTTTGAGAGTCAACTGTGAGTAGTAATTTCTTACAAAAATAGAAGCGACCGCTACTACTAAAAGTGCTGCAACAATAAATATAATTTTCTTCATAATATATCATTTTTTTGAGGTGATTTTAAAAATAGCTCTAAATAATACATTGATATACATAAACTAAAGACACAACATTCTATAAATTTTCATGAAACTAAATATGGCAAAAATACAAAAGCACCCAAAACAGGCTCGAATAGCATCTACCAACCAAGTGTTGAAAAGGTTTGAGAAGCCGGATTTTAATTGCCGCAGGCCGTAGGTCTGCGGCAATTAACAGGCAAAACTCCCCTATCTTTCAGGCAGTGCAAATACGAAACCTTTTACTTTCAATTTTTGTCATGTACTAAGATCTGGAGACACAAGTTCCATCGCACCCAGAATACCAAAAATCGCCACACCCCCAAGAGGTTTTAGTACACCCTGAGTCTGTCTTACATCGATTAAAAACATGATTACATAACCAATTACCGGATGAACTTCCTTCGCTCGGAGACGAACTATTACAATCACACTCAGTCTCTCCTCCACTTTTTAGTCGTGAAACCAAAGTTTCATTTACAACTATTTGTCTTTCTGCATTCATAAAATGTGGAGTGGTGGTGATTGAAGACAAGAACATTGGTGTCCATCCTAATTCTTCAATTGCATACTCTTTCCATTTATACAATTCAATCTCTATTTTATCCAGATCTTCCTTATTGGTATTTTTATCAAATAAACTTGAATTTTCGGAAATAAGACTTAATATATATTCTATATGTGTCTTTTCTTGTGGTGTCCAAACCACGTTTCTTAAAATCTCATTCAGTTTACCAACCCATAAAGATTGTTTCTGTTCTGGGGTGAAAGCTACATAAGCCGCTCTCTGCAAGTTTTCACTTACATTCAACCAATCCGCCCTCGTCATTTGACGGATGTCATCCAAGTTTTCCTTTGCCCATTCATTTGCTTCGGGATCGCAACTGAAGACATCATCTTCACCCGAACACGAATACATCGTTAGTCCGCACAAGACTAGCATAATGCTCAAAATTTTCGTTTTCATAAATAAAACATTTAAATTAATAATTAATTAACAATAAGAAACTGTGTTCCTCTATTTTTTTATTTCGCCTGTTACACGTAGCAGTTCCACATCATTCTCGGCATTCGATTTCACATATACGCTTTTAGTAAAACGTCCGTGGAGTTGCTTGGTATCCAGCGTCACTTTCACAATTCCCTTTTCCCCTTTCAGTATGGGTTTATCCGGTATCTTTGTCGAAACACATCCACACGAAAAATCGGCTTTGGTAATAATCAGCGGTTTTTCGTTATCGTTGGTAAAGACAAAATCTTTAGAGATAAACTCATTTTCTTCTTTCCGGGCATCTACTTTGCCAAAGTCATATTCATCTTCCTCAAAAATGAGTACAAACCCATCTTTGTTTACTTGCTTTCGGGCTTCCTGTCCATCTGCTTTCGATGTTTGATTACTGCATGAGGCTGTCACTAAACAGAAAGCCACAACGCAAATGATCTTAATGATTCTTAGATTTTTCATAAATAAAATTTTACCACCATATTTGTTTGTTATTTTCATACGTAAATATTCTTTCCTCGCTACCTTTTGTCAGGTTGCGAAGAAGAAAGAGGGTATTTCCTGGACAATTGTTGTAAACTAGTTGAAAATCTGTAGCTACTTCAATATTTTTTCTTTTCAAATCCCCTCCCCAAAAACCCAAGAGGGAGTTTGAAAAGGGGAAATATTGTCAGATATATCAAAACTATCTCATGGATCAGACCCACCACCACCTTTCAAGTCTGGGAGACACTATTTTATTTTTATTTCATAGCAAGCCTTCTTCCTCCAATTCTTTTTTAAGCTTATAATATGTTTCCAAAGAGAGAGCATTTATTTGGTGAGAATTATTGTAATCCAATACCCTCTGTGCTTCCGATAAATTATCAATATCATCAAAACAAACAATAATGCTGTCACCTATTGTTAAATCAGACGTGCACCATGTATAAGCTAACATTCCGTCTTTATTCAAACTACTAAAAGATAGTTGACATTGATCCTCCCTACAAACGATATTTATACTTGTGCTACCTGAATCTATCGCGCCCGCTATAGACTTATCGTTTACTTGCAATATAAATCCCTTCATAATAAGCCTTCATTTTTAAGATTTTCTTCTAATTCCCTGTAAATTTCCATTTTCGTTTTAGGCCTCTTAACACTTTTATCTTCAAATGTTCGGATAGGCGTTGTTATACAGTCAATTTCAGTTATTCTAATCATAATCTTATTCCCTATTTCGATGGGTATATAATTACACCATATATTATGTCTACATTCTGTATAATCGACACCATCAGCATATATCCAACTTTTATTATCATTGTGAAATATATTGAGGAAAGCCACCCCATCCTCAACAGCAACCTTAGTTACGTTTTCATTGTAATGTATTTCAAAACCTTTCATAGCAAGCCCTCATTTTTGAGGAGTTTTTCGAGAGTATAATAATAGTCTAACTTATACTTCAACATCTTTTCAATTTCTTCTTGTGATGTTAAATTTTGACCAGAAAAAGCTATTTTCTTTTCCAATGGGTCTGATGAATCATTTATATCTTTGATTTCAATATCTAAGCTTTCTTCAAGTTCCATATCAGAATCTATCCAAATGGATGAGATCATTTCTTCGCCTTTTTCTAGTCCTGATACCGTAAAATGAAAATAGCCATTCCTTTGATATATAAAAGCTCCTGCATTAGACTCAAGACTAACAGCCGTTGTTTTTCCCCTAAATGATATTTCTAATCCTTTCATTTCAATACTCCTTCTTTAATTAATATTTTTTTTAAATTATAATACTCCGCAAGAAGCTCCTGCCTACTTAAAGGTTTCGTACTAATAGGAGGGGTATTCGTTTCTATATTAGAAGAGGCTGTTATCCTAATTTTATCTCCATGATTAAGCATGTAATATCCCCAATCTACTGATAATCCTAAAGCTCTATCGGTACCTGTAATCCCGATTGCTTTCTCTACTACAACTAGAATAACCCCATTATATACAGCCGCATCTATTTTTTTATTATTGATTTCTATCTTAAATCCTTTCATAAATATAATCTAGTCTAATGGACATGAAGCCCAATTCCATCCAAAATTATTAACACAATATCTATAGCATTGATCACATTCCATTTTTCTACCCTGATGCCAACCTTTTTCAATACATCTTGTAGAATAGCCTCTACATATACGCCCCCAATCTGTATCTCCTGGAATACATAATACAACCAAGACAAAACCAACTGCACCAAGTGCAGTTACGGAAATAACTGTTTCTCCTGCTGTAGTAATAGCTCCTACAACGAAAATTCCTATAGCAGATGTAATCTGGCGACAACTTCCACCTGTACCTCCTCCCGGATCAGGCTCACTTCCTCCTTTAAGTCTGGGAGACACCATTTTGTTGTGTGGAGTTAGAAACATTTGTCCTTGTCTTTCAAGATTTTGAATTTCATTAAATCCATAATACAGGACAGCTGTCACATTAAACAATCTCTCCTGCTCAATTGGGGGAACTTGTGTATAAATTTCTTTGTTAATACTTATTAATTTTCTAAATAAATCTTGATAAGAAGTACTTTCTCCACATTCTTTTATTATTCTTTCAGCAAACTCGATTTGTATTTCGGTTAAGTTATTAAATCTTTCGGCAGATATTTCCGATGCTTTTTGTACTTCAGCAAATGAAGTTTTCATCTTTTTTATAACCGGACTAGCCTTGTACAAATCTTCGTAAAGTCGTGCTTTAAATTCTTCTGAATTATCAGCATCCGAATAGTCCACACCCATCTCGTTTAAATTTTTCACAATTGTCCGAAATTCTTTAGCAACAGCTTTCCCATACTCTTCGCTTTGCGCCGGAAAATTTGTTTTTTCAACTATTACAGAATCGTCAACATCTGTTGAACAATTCAGAAAAAGAACAGGGAAACACAAAATGTAAGATAAAATCTTTTTCATCATTTTGATAAATTTAATTGTTAATACTAATTACCTGCAACATTCGCCGATATATCGATGTGTAATATCGGAGTATTAATTGCATTAGATGTTATATAAATGTTACGCAATATTTCGCCTCCATGGTCGGGTATAAAATGAAATTTGGTTACATAGCCACATTTTGGATCAATGGTTATACTTTTGTTACTTTCTAGGTGTTCCAAACATGAACAACTTAAGTGTATTTTTTCTATTTTCAGAGGACGCTCGCCATCATTATATATAGTGATATTAAAAGGTGTTTTTTCGTTTATTCTACAATCTTTAAATGATATTGTGGTTTTATCAACCCTAATATTAGGTTCAGATTCGATATCGAAACGCGGATCCAGTATCTTTTTGGCTGTAATAAACTCATTCTTATATAATTCCAAAGAAGATGGGGTTTCCAATTCAATCAAGGACTTAGCAGTTTGTTGCGCTCCAATTGTATCCTGTTTCATTAATTCTCCTACTAACTTTAAATATACAGGATAAGGATACCGTAGGGAATCTATCAAAAGATTTGATTCTGATGAAATATCGGTTCCAATGTCTAAATCTCTCTTCAGTTCTAATATGTCATTAAAAAGGGGAATAATTTTCTTCTTATTCATTTTAAATCGATTAGGCCAATGAAACTCTGTTGTTTCCATATTCTTAATAGCTTCCTCAGAATACAAAAAACTTTCTTTAGAAACCCCTGGTATTAAATCTATGAGAACTCCATCAGGAGAAAAAACACAAGTTAAGGGTATAGAAATAGGACATAACCATTTTAGATACCAGTTGTTTTCATCAGAATTTATATCTATAATATTATATATTGCTTTATTTGTCAAACCCTTATATTCTCCTTGCAAGTGGAGAAAGTATTCTTTTGATAGATATTGGGTAGAATCAATCAATACAATACAAAATGGACTATTATTAGTATATGCTAATGAACAGATACTTTCAAATGATTGGTTTTGCAATAAACCACTATCTATTTTACTACATCCTAGCAAAAAAATAATACAACTATATAACAGTTTCTTTTTCATTATTAAACATATTTAAGATTAAAAATTTATTTATTCATTATATTTTACCACCATATTTGTTTGTTATTTTCATACGTAAATATTCGTTCCTCACTCCCTTTTGTCAGGTTGCGAAGAAGAAAGAGTGCATTTGTAGGACAATTATTATAGACTAATTGAAGGTCTGTAGCTACTTTTTTTCCTAAAGTCTGCCACGTATTATTTCCCCAATACAATAATTCGTATTCATCCCCTATCTCTATACAATTTCCGTCACTTCGGGGCGTATATATTATTCTGTTTATATTTACCGGACGACCAAAGTCCATTCCTACCCAAGAGCCATCTGTATGGGGCGAATCAAAGAAAGTCAGTATATCGCCGTCAAATGCGGCTTCTTTATAAAATGATCCCCCGTCTCTATAAGAACCATTTGTCCCTATTATTTTTCCTACAACCGGATTTATAGAATCTTTTTCATAAAAAGCTAATTCGGCTATATTTCCATGTGAACCATTAGGAGACAAGTAGCGCCAATATCTATATTTATTGATAATACGATCTAACCTGATTTCTTTAGAATTTATTCCAAGTTCCTCCACTGTATGTAGGGTTACGGGATTCAAAAATTGAGGATTATTGGCTACTTGAAATTTACCACCTATCATACGATTAGATACCTCGAAAAGAGATTTCATGACGGGATATTTCCTATATAATTTTAATGTTTGCTTATTTATAGTATCCGGACTTAGTATTCTTATTTGGCCGTCAACCGTTAAAATGATTGGATTGGAGAATCCTTGTATTCCGTTAACAGTACAAATGACAGGCAGATAAGCAATATCCCTGCCCATTTTTTCAAATTCCACTTTCTTTCCTTTGATTTTTCCGTATTGAATCGGTACCCAATCAGCATTATCAAATACAGCTAAATATGCATAATTTGTATTCGATGTTATTTTTATTTTCAGTTCAATATCTTGGGGTTTCATATATTCATGTGTAACATCCTTGAAAAATAAATTTTGGAAAACTTCAGGGACAAATTGTTCCTCATTGTTTAGTTCTTTCACTTCCCTATTTATAGCATAAGTTTTTCTGAATACTTTAGCCATTTTATGCTCTTTGATATGAGGATGTCCCATATATGATCCGGCACCTTCAAATGGTGTATTCATGCCACTATTCTCCAATAATATGTTCCATGTATGCCCTGAACTTCTGATGGGCCATTGTGGGGTGTAATCGATAGCTACCGGTAATCCTTTTGCCCTTAATAAAGAGGCAGCCAAGACGCAATAATCATTACAACTGGCGAATGATACATTCGTCAGAGTACTTAGTTTTCTTACTGGTATTACAGTCTCTGATGATATAATGGGGCTTACGGAATCTCTCAATGCCATATTGGCTACTTCACATGCTTGACAAGGCGAATTTCGGTATAAAGAACAATATTGCAGATCATGAATAGAGGCATCACAATAATTTTCGAAATACTCTCTCCAGTTATCTAAAGTTTGGTTTTCTGCGGCTTTATAGGGCAAAAGGTATTCACAAAAGTCATCAAAGATTACATGATTTGCCCATTCGTTTTCTTCCCATACCCTGAAAGCATTGTCTATGTTATGTATTAAATATTCAGAGGAGATGTATTCAATATCATTTATCGTTTCTTGATACATGTCATATTTATTTATTATTTGCCGGAATAGAGTATGTCTTTCCTCAAAACTGACTGTCGGATAAAGGTCTGCAATAGAATCTATCGCATCATAATATTTATTTATGTACGCTGAGTCTTTATATGAATAGTGTCCCGGCATATTTTCGATTAGAAAGATTGCTGCCCTCAGTTTTAAAGAATCATCTTGATAGTGAGATAATACTTCCTCCAATTCTATTCTATTATCTCCTGCTTTTTCGAGGGCATATTCTAAATGCGACTTGTTACTGCAAGATACAACGCTGAATATAAAAATGATACACAATAAAGAAAAAAAGTAAAATTCATTTTTCATCGGTTTTCGAAATCAATATTTGGTTAACTTGGATATTTAGGTTTAGGTTCAATATTATTTAGTATATGTATAAACATATGAACATTTTACAATATTACTAAAAAATATTGATATTTAACATTTAATTCAAAAATAAAATTAACGAAAGTAAAAATTGTATATTCTTTGATACAATTTGTTAGTATTTTCGCTCATCAGAAAATAAGTCACTTAAACAAAAAAAGGTGGCCGGAAAATCCGGCCACCAAGGATAAGGTGTATGTATATAGAAAAGGTGTGTGTATTTCGTTCTTATATAGATAAATTATCTTTTTCGATATCTTTAAAATAGTTGTATGTTCCTACTTTCAACTCGTATGTAGCCGCTTCGTCGCAAACAATAATGCCCTTAGGATGCAACTGTAATGCTGTGATCGTCCACATCTGGTTAATGGCCCCTTCTACCGCCTGAGCCAATGCCCTAGCCTTGCTATGTCCGTTCACCATGATGAGTACTTCTTTTGCATCGAGGATAGTCCCCACCCCAACTGTTACCGATGTCTTAGGTACTTTCTCTATATCATTGTCAAAAAAGCGTGAGTTAGCAATAATCGTGTCCTGAGTCAATGTTTTTACACGTGTACGTGATGACAGGGATGATCCCGGTTCGTTAAAAGCGATATGCCCGTCAGGCCCAATACCGCCAAGAAACAAATCGACTCCGCCTACAGCTTTCATTTTAGCTTCATAAGCCTCACATTCTGCATTCAGGTCAGGGGCATTGCCATTTAGTATATTTACACTTTCAGGATTAATATCTATATGGTTAAAAAAGTTGTCCCACATAAATGAATGATAGCTTTGAGAATGCTCCTCAGGCAATCCTACGTATTCATCCATATTAAATGTTACTACATTCTTAAATGATACATTTCCAGCTTGATAACATTTTATCAACGTCTTATACATACCTAAAGGCGACGATCCGGTAGGAAGACCGAGAACAAAAGGTTTATCCGCAGTCGGATTTGCATTGTTAATTTTCGATACGACATAATTGGCCGCCCACTGGGACAAAGAATTGTAATCAGGTTGAATAATTAATCTCATATTACTTTATATTAGTTAGTCATACATTCAAGGGTATAAACCCTTCGATCTTATTCTCTACCGAAAGGTTTACCCCTACAAATATAACAATTATAAAGGATGATATTCCACAAAAGCTTCGATAGCTTCATAAGAAGCCAGCCCTAAATGATGATATAATTCGGCTGTAGCCTTATTCCTGTCCTCGGAACGCTGCCAAAACAGGCGTTCATCATTACCTAAGAATGGAGCGCTCTCCATCTGAGATTGGTGTTTCAATATCGCATTTCTCTTAGAGCGTAATTCTTCAGGCGAAATAGGCACAGCCATTTCTATATGGTCTATCTCCCATTCTGCCCAAGCCCCTCGATACATCCAAAAACGGCAATCCTTAAGCCAATCAGCTCCTTTCAGTTCATCTACTGCTGCAAGAATGGCATCGAGGCATACCTTATGGGTTCCATGCGGATCTGCCAGATCTCCGGCCACAAATACTTCATGAGGCCTAACCGATTCGATATATTTCTTCACGATTTCCACATCTGTTTCCGAAATGGGGTTCTTCTTCACTCTTCCCGTTTCATAGAATGGCAGATCAAGAAAAGTTACATTATTCGTATCCATGCCAACATATCTGCATGCTGTAGTTGCTTCCTGACGACGAATATGCCCCTTAAGGAAAAGAATATCGGCAGTGTCTAAATCACCTTCTTTCTTGTCATGTAAAAGGTATTGAAGTATCCCTGCATATTTTTCTTTTAAAACTTGATTCTGCGCATCATATTTTTGCCTCACATCTTCCAGTAATGACACATAGCGGATTACTTCCTCATCTCCTACAGCAATATTTCCTGATGTCTGATATGCTACATGCACATCATGCTTTTGATCAACCAAGCGTCTGAATGTTCCACCCATGGATATTACATCATCATCCGGATGCGGACTGAATATAACCACGCGCTTAGGATAAGGCTTAGCCCTTTCAGGACGATTTGAGTCATCTGCATCAGGCTTTCCTCCCGGCCATCCTGTAATTGTATGTTGAAGATCGTTGAAAATCTTGATATTTACATTATAAGCAGATCCGTAAAGAGCCAGTAACTCTCCCAACCCATTATCCTGATAATCTTTATTTGTCAGCTTCAGTATTGGTTTGTCTACTTTAAAGCATAACCAGACAATCGCCCTTCGTATCAGCTTGTTTGTCCAGTCGCAACTTGTTACCAACCACGGATAACTAATACGGGTCAGTTCATAAGCTGCATTCAGGTCAATATGTACTTTTGCATTTTCATGAGCTTGTAGGCAGGATGCAGGTATAGCATCGGAGATAGTACCTTCTACCACATCTTTCACACTCTTTGCTTTGTCTTCCCCCCAAGCTATCAAAGCGATCTCTTTTGCTTTCATAATAGTCGAGATCCCCATTGTGACAGCACTTGGCGGAACCATATCTAGAGAACCGAATGTGTTTACCGCCTCCTTTTTGGACTGAACATCGAGCAAAACCAGACGGGTTTGAGAATTCATACTTGAGCCTGCAATATTGATCCCGATATTGCCTGAACGCCCTAAACCTAATAGCAAATAGTCTATACCGCCGACCTCTTGTATCTTATTTTCATATTCCCTGCAATAATTCAATATCTCTTCTTTAGGGATCGATCCATCAGGAGAATATATATTTTCAGGCTTTATATCGATATAATCTAACAGAGATTCCCGTAATAAACGAAGATTGCTGTCTGATTCGGGAATCAACGGATAGAATTCATATATATTAAAAATGATTACATTTTTAAAACTCAATACATTTTCTTCACATAAACGTATCAGTTCCTGATAAATAGACTGAGGAGAATGTCCTCCGGGTAAGCCTAAAACAAAATGATTGCCATTTTTTGCTTTTATCTTTTTTGCTATATCTTTGGCTATTTGCACAGAGGCCTCTTCCGAAGATTCATAGATATGAGTCGGAACTTTTTCGTAGCGGGTCAATGCCGACAACTCAAATTCATTCTCAGGCCGGTAATAACGCTGAGGCACTCTGTCCAGTACGATTTGCGAACTTAAATTTAACCTCATGACAAAATATTATTTTTAGTTTTCTATTTATTATTACTTATCTATTTTTTGTTTGTACCAATACCTTGACTATACAACCAATGCAGCAGCGCCAATAAGCGTAATATCTTCTTTCTTAGTCAATAAAACTTTGGTACGTTGTATAGTTTCTTTGAAAGGGAACTTACTCATACTTTCATACATTGTAGGAGAGAACAACTCATAACCACAGATAAGGTTACCACCCAAAATCACTGCCTGAGGATCATATGTGAACAAAATTGTATTGATCAGATTGCCAATATGAGCACCCACTTCCTTCCATAAATTTATAGCCCGGATATCACCCTGAGCTGCCAAATCATATGCATCTTTAGCAGTAGTATTGTTACGTATAAAGAATCTCTGTCCGCAATAATACTCATAATCGGCATCCAGATAAGGGAGACCGCCTATCTCGCCTGCTCCCATATTGTTTCCGCTATATAGTTCATTATTGATGACAATGCCGGCTCCGACCCCAATACTCAGGGTAAGGCAAACAATATCTTTATAAACAGTACCTTCACCATAATACCGTTCGCCGAAAGCAAAACAGTTCGTATCATTATTAACAAAAACGGGGATTCTGAATTCTTTCTCTAAAATATCTTTCAATGGAACATCTTTCCATGAAGGTATATTGATAGCATTTTTAGAGATACCCTGTTCCTGATCTACAATACCGGAAACTCCGATACCTATACCTCTTATGTTTGTATTTATTATGCTGCTTATTAACTCTACAAGATGATTTAGGATAATATCTCTTGGTTCGTTTGCTTTGGTAGGAGCTACAAGTTTTCGGTATATTTGACCACCATCCACAATGCCCAGCCGCATGTTTGTTCCATCTATTTCGATTCCGATTCTCATATCTTTCCTGAATTACAAGTCTAATTAATCATCAAATTAACATACAGCGTGTGCGGTTTTCAATAACTATATTTACAACAGTTTAACACACTGCTTGTTCGTTTTTCACAATATATTTTACATTACAAATGTATACTTCTTTACGCGAAAAACAGCATCTTAATTGTTAATTAACATCTCAAAAGAGTAAATTATCCCTGAATTTCTTATAAATGAGGTAAAATCAAACAAAATCTATAACTTTACCATTCGGAATATAAATTTAGAGTGGATCATACGCAAACCGATATAAAGTTTTTAGCAGGAGTAGGCCCCAAAAAGGCAGATATCCTCAATAAGGAAATAGAAGTTTATTCTGTTGAAGATTTACTGTACTACTTCCCCTATAAATACATTGACCGCAGCCGCATCTATTTTGTTCATGAGGTAGATGGAAACATGCCATATATACAACTAAAAGGAAGGATAACGGCTTTCGAAACTGCAGGGGAAGGACGAAAGAAGAGACTTATTGCACATTTTACGGATGGCACAGGGTTTATTGATCTTGTATGGTTTCAGGGAGCAAAGTTTATAACAGACAAGTATAAGGTAAATACACCCTATATAATCTTTGGAAAACCCACCATGTTTGGCGACAGGTTTAACATTGCCCACCCTGATATAGACCCTTATATAAATGAAGAGGAGAGGCAGACCGGGCTAATGCCTTACTATAACACAACGGAGAAGATGAAAAACCATTATCTGAATTCGAAGGCTATTCAGAAGATTATGGTTGGAGCATTCTCCTCTTTCGCGAAGAATATCACCGAAACGCTCCCCGAGAAGGTCATCACTGAGAACAAATTGATGCCACTAAAACAGGCTTTGAGGAATGTGCATTTTCCCGAAAACACATCCTTATTGCGTGATGCCCAGTATCGCCTGAAGTTTGAAGAGTTGTTCTATATTCAATTGAATATCTTAAAATATACGGCCGAACGAAAATCAAAACTCAAAGGATCTGTATTTACAAAGGTAGGAGACTATCTCAATACCTTTTATGAGCGGAACCTGCCATTTCCTCTGACAAATGCACAAAAGCGGATTATTAAGGAGGTCAGACAGGATATGGCTACAGGCGAACAGATGAACCGCCTGTTGCAAGGCGATGTAGGCAGCGGAAAAACCCTTGTCGCCCTCATGCTGATGCTGATAGCTTTGGACAATGGGTTTCAGGCAAGTATGATGGCTCCCACTGAGATACTAGCCACTCAGCACTTCCATACCATCAGAGAATTATTGTCAGGTATGGATATAAACGTTGAATTATTGACGGGTTCTACAAAGAAGAAAGACCGGGAAAGAATCCATAACGGCCTGTTAACGGGAGAACTTCAAATTCTTGTCGGCACACATGCTTTGATTGAAGATACGGTACAATTCTCAAATCTGGGATTAGTCGTTATAGACGAGCAGCATCGTTTTGGCGTGGCGCAACGGGCAAAGCTTTGGACAAAGAACGTAAATCCTCCACACATCCTGGTGATGACGGCTACGCCTATTCCGCGTACACTGGCAATGACCGTATATGGCGATCTGGATGTATCTGTAATAGATGAACTCCCACCGGGGCGAAAACCAATCCAAACCATCCATCAATACGATAAGAAAAGGGGCGCCTTATATGAATCTATGCGTAAACAGCTACAGGAAGGCAGGCAAGTCTATATCGTATATCCTCTGATCGAGGAGAGTGAAAAACTGGATTTAAAGAATCTGGAAGAAGGATTCAAGCATATACAAGAGGTTTTCCCTGAATTCACAGTATGCAAAGTACATGGTAAAATGAAGCCAAAGGAGAAAGATGCAGAGATGCAACGTTTTGTCAATAATGAAGCGCAAGTCATGGTAGCGACCACCGTAATCGAGGTAGGAGTAAATGTGCCTAATGCCTCTGTTATGGTGATAGAGTCGGCTCAACGATTCGGGCTTTCACAATTGCACCAGCTAAGGGGGCGTGTAGGAAGAGGTGCCGATCAATCATACTGTATATTGGTAACTCCATATGAATTGTCGGCCGAAACCCGTAAGCGAATCAATATTATGGTAGAAAGCAACGATGGCTTCGAGATCGCAGAAGCCGACCTCAAACTCAGAGGGCCGGGCGATCTGGAAGGGACTCAACAAAGCGGAATCCCTTTCAGTCTTAAAATCGCAAACCTAACCCGGGACGGCGAAATTCTTAAATTCGCCAGAGAAATAGCCCAAGGGATATTGGATGAAGATCCCCAGATGGAACATCCCGACAATCTCGTTTTACGCAGGCAATTGCGTAAACTTGGAGGCAATAGATACAATTGGGGATTGATCAGTTGATTATTTACGTTCACCACTTACTCCGAGCTTTTTGATAAAATCTTCCATATCTTTCCTGTCAATTCCATCTTTATTATTCAGGTTGTTATATCGCGCGTTTTCTACTTTTCTGCGTAACAAGAGTTAATTATTCTAATTTATCACATATGTATTGCACAAGACAAGTATTCGCTTTATATTTGCACGCGATAAGAAACTTATTTTCAGTTAAATAGTTAAAAAAATTAGCACAACGCATTTACTAAAAAATAATATGAGACATCATTACCTGACTTGTATTTTTTTAATAGTTTTTTCCATTTTATTTTCTAAAAATACTATTGCACAAATAACTGTCGGATCTAATGTCCCACCCGTCGACGGGGCATTGTTAGATCTGAAACAGGCGAGCTCAACAACAAAAGGTTTAGGTTTACCGCGAGTAATACTGAAGTCACTGACTATAAGTGCGGGTAATAACAATGACCTGAAAACAACTATAGACGGCGCTACCGGTGAAGCATGGGATAAAGATGCACATATAGGTCTGGTAGTCTATAATATTGCAGACGCTTCTGATTGCCCCGCTACTCTACCCGGACCGTACGTTTGGGATGGAGATCAATGGGAACTGCTTATTTTAGGCGATACCGGCAATGGAGGAAATGTAAAACCTGATGGAACTGTTACTGCTCCTGACGGGAATGTGTATCCATATAAAAAAATAGGCAACTATACATGGATGACACAAAACCTGCGTTCGCTTCATATAAATGGCGACCCTTCTAAAAACACATTGTATGCTAGTGGTCATCAGCCCAAAATAAATCCTGCAGGGATAGGTGGTTATCCGACTATATCAATTCTAGTTACGGGAAATGCTATTACCGGGAAAGCTTATATTCCTGATGGGGAAATAACTTATGGAGAAAATGGAGAAACGATTACTCTTAGTAATAAAGAATTTGTGGAAAAATTTGGAATAATGTATAACAAGGCAATGGCCGTTAATGCTTGCCCGACAGGATGGCATCTTTCAAAAGAACAAGAGTGGTTAGATCTTATCAGAACGGTAGACAATAATCCCGCCGCTGAATTTGGGGACGGTAAAAATCAGGCTGCCAAAAAGTTAAAGGCAAATAACCATAAATATATAGCAAATCATCCAACTACTCCGCAACCGGCACTTCCATGGGGTGGTTGTGATACTAAAAAATCGGTGTTCAACCTTCTGCCTATCGGGCAATGTAATAATGCCGGATCTAAAGGAAACTATTTTTCACAGTCGGTATTATACACTTTAGCAGATGATAATCCCACGACTGGCAATGCATATTTTCTGCGAATTGATTATGATAGAGCTTATGTATATAAAATTAATGAACCTGCAAATTATACGCCCGTGCGCTGTGTAATGGATTAATCTGAAAAATAGGATTATTCGTTTAGAGCGCACCCTTGAAATTAGATTGTCTAAGATGGCGAAATTCTTAAGTTTGCCAGAGAAATAGCCCAAGGGATATTGGATGAGGATCACCAGATAGAACATCCAGACAATTTCTTCTTATGTAGACAATTGCAAAAGCTTGGCGGTAATAGATACAATGGAGGTTTGATCAGTTGATTATTTACGTTCACCACTTACTCCGAGCTTTTTGATAAAGTCTTCCAGATCAGTCAACATTTTTGAAGTCCTGTTTATCTCTTCAGTCTCGTCCACATCCTTTTTCTTTAGTCTTTCTATATAAGCAACGAGACTATCCTTATACAACTTATAATATTCCAGCGCTTTTTTCCTATTCCTCAGTGAGTACTCATTCAGATTGGCCAGTATATAATAAACATTCATTTTCTGATCTTCGCCCGCATATTTTAATGCATTCTCATATTGAACAGCTCCTTTAGCATGCTCCCTCCATTTACTGTACGATTCTGCCAGATTCCTGTAATAAAGGTATAATGTAAGATCCGGCGGAATAGTCCGGTCAAGTAATTTCTGTAGAAGAGGGATTGCCAGTTCATAGTCTGACATGTCTTTATAGGCAATAGCCAGACAATAAAGCACATTATTATTAGTTGTATCCTGTCTGTATGCAGCTTCCAGATAAGGACGAGCTTGAGAGCTATTATTTAGTGAATAGAGAGCTATACCAAGGCTTCGGTTCACAATCAGCGAGCTATCGCCCCGCTCGTGGCATTTCGTAAATTTGACGACAGCCGTTTCATAGTCATCCAGCCGGTAATATGCCAGAGCATTCAAAAGATTGACCTGAGTGTCAGTAGAATCTATCTCCATAAACTTCTCCGAATAGGCTATCGCTTCATGGTTGAAACCTATTTTCAGTGTTGTATTTACCAGGTTGGCTGCAGCGAAACCATCTTTCGGATTTCTTTCCCAGGCTTCCATATAGTAAGTCCTTGCGCTATCAGGCTGTTCCATCTTCTCGAAGCATTGAGCCATGCGCTTCAACATTGTAGGAGAATCATTCTGATTATATATTTCTCTGAATATATCTAGCGATTTGCTGTACTGTCCCTGCTGATATATCAAGTCTGCTTTTTGCTTTTTAAAATAAAGGTTTGTAGAGTCAAGTTGTATCAGCTCATCATAACATGCAATACTCACCTGTCTTTGCCCAAGAGCTTCATAGCAAGATGCCAGTTCTGACTTTACCTGTATATTCTCAGGGTTTTCTTTCGATAGGGGTTTTAAAACTTCTATAGCCTTATAGTATTCTCCCAATGATTTATAACAAGAAACCTTTTTTAGAAGCAATCCTGTTGTAGGCGTTTGTGTATCTATATAATCCAACGCTTGTTGGTATTGGAAATTATCCAGATAATATAAAAGCATATCCTGTTTTACCCCCTCCTGTGATAATATATAAGATACATTACACAGGAGGGAGCAAAACAGAACTACGAGTTTATTATTCATCTAATGCAAATTTAATCGGGATCAAATACTGTGTATCGACAGGTTCCCCGTCTTTTGTTCCCGGAATCCATTTAGGCATTGATTTCACCACACGAACAGCTTCCCTGTCGCAGCGAGTATCTATGCCCTCCGCCACGGTAACGTCTTTCAGTTTCCCGTCTTTGGCTACAGTGACGCGAACGAGCACTATACCCTCTATTTTATTTATCTGGGCATAAGCCGGATATCTGGTATTGTTTACTATATATTTATACATTTCGTCTTCTCCTCCCGGAAAAGACGGTAAAACCTGCCCTTCCCATAAAAGCTTTTTTTCTCCGGCATCGGCTTTAGATTCTACTCTATAGAAAACCTCGATCACTTTTTTACCGGCGTATACCTCCCCATATTTTCCTATGGCCTCGGCTTCTGTCAAAGGATTTTCTACAAGAGATATATTTTTATCCATATTAGCAAATATCTGTTTTTGATTTTCTGCTTCCAATTCCACAAGGCTTATTTCTTTTCCCCTGTAAATGATAACGACACTATCCTGATTTCCTGCCTGAGTATCACTTAAGCGAAACATTATTGGAATTGAAAAATAAACAGAGACTGCAACTCCGCCCTGTTTGCCGGGTGTCCATTTGGGCATCATATTAATTACCCTCAGCGCTTCAGCATCACATGCAGGGTCTATTCCCCTGACAACTTCAGCACCGGATATATCTCCTGTTTCAGTTACTACAAAGCGGGTGGTAACCCTGCCCTGTATGCCGGCCTCTAGTGCTGCAGGCGGATATTGAAGGTTTTCTCCAATAAATTTACCCATAGCCTCTTCTCCTCCGGGATACGAAGGCATTACCTCAGCTGTAACATAAATTTTTGGTACAGTATCAGTTATATTATTATAAGTAGAGTTCATTGCCAATATAGATGAAACTGACAATGGATTGGCCATTATACATATTAAGGCAAAAACAAAAGCTAGCAGGCTCCTTTTCGCCTGATTCTCATACATTCTTTTCTTATCCATATTCATTATATTTAATAGAGGTTAGAGTTATAGTCTAAATAATATTGGAAGTGTAAAATACACACCTACAGCTTCCCCGTCTCTTGTCGTTCCCGGAATCCATTTTGGCATTGATTTTATTACACGTAGCGCTTCATTATTGCAACTTGGATCAATACCTCTCACAATAGTAAAACCAGTAAGTTCGCCAGTTTCGGTAACGAAAAAACGAACAGCAACCCGTCCCTTTATATTATTCTTTTTAGCAATTGCCGGATAACGCAGATTCTTTAGAATGTATTCGTTCATCGCCTTATCTCCACCCGGAAAAGAGGGCATAACATCAACATCTCCACTGTGTAAGGCTTTCTCTTTTTTAAGTTCCATATTGAATGTTATTTCAAATACCTTACGGCCTGCATATTTGTCACCATATTTCTCTTTAACGTCCTCATCTGTTAGTGGAGTATCGATGGCCAGAATATCCTTATCTTTATTAGAATCGACTAACCTTTGATATTCCGCCCTTATCTCCTCAAAACTTATTTCATTACCATTATAAATATTGACAGGAATATCCTTGTTTTCCTCTCTTATCCTAAATACAATGGGTATCGTATAATAGACAGGAACAGCGACTCCATTATTCTTACCGGGTGTCCATCGGGGCATCATATTGATCACCCTCAGGGCTTCGGCATCACATGCAGGGTCTACCCCTCTTATAACTTTCGCATCAGATATATCTCCCGTCTCAGTTACTACAAAGCGGGTAGTCACTCGTCCCTGTACGCCGGTCTCTTGTGCTGTAACAGGATATGTAAGATTATCTACAACAAACTGATTCATAGCCTTCTCTCCTCCGGGGTATGATGGCATTTCTTCGGCAGTAATATGAACCATCGGCAACTTTAAACTATCTACTTTTTCACCCGGTGTTATTGAATCAGTTCTTATAGAACTTTCAAGTCCACAAGATGCCCATATATTATTAGCCGGGATGGCCAGAGAATATAAAAACATAATTACGATACAACAGATCGCTTTCTTTGTGAAGTATTTTCCTTTGTTTATCATATTTATCAGTCTGAGGTTTTGTCCTATAAAAATAGTAATTTATAGATATAATTGCAATAAGTTAATCAAATAATAATCCGTACCTCCTATTTCGGCGCAGGTTCTACCATACATCTTTCAGCCCATTTGTTATATTCCTTCACCATCTTGTCTACAACTTTAGGATTGGCTTCGGCAACATTATACATTTCTGTCCTGTCCTCATTCAGATTGTAAAGTTCCCAGGGCTTGTCATCTCCGGGCTGAACTATTTTCCATCCGTCCTTACTTATCAGGGCTTTTCCTCTTTCATGCTCAAATCCCAGATAATCGTGCCCTTTACGTTTCCCTTCTGTGAATATGGATACAAGGCTCTTTCCTTCCAGTGGGATTATCTTATTCCCTTTGTATTCTTTAGGATAACCTGCCTTTGCCAGATCGAGACAAGTAGCCATAATGTCTATTATATGCCCCGACTGGTTAGTCATTCCGCCTTTATTGTATTTCAACCCCTTAGGCCAGTAAGCGATCATCGGTGTGCAGATACCTCCTTCATACGACTTAGCTTTCCAGAAGCGGAAAGGTGTATTGGCTACATTAGCCCATCGTGCGCCGATGGAAGCATAAGTAGTTTCCGGCCCGGGCAACACTTTTTTATGACGCGGATAAATGATCTTTTCCCCTATACGTGTCATGTCGGGACGGTCGTTTTCACCTTCGCTATAGTTTTGGCAATCTTCATTGCTGCATCCGTTATCTGATAAGAAAAGTATCAGTGTATTATCCAGTTGTCCGTTCTTCTCTAATGCTTCGAGCAATTCGCCTATACCCTGATCCATCCGATCAACCATTGCTGCATGCACAGCCATTGCCCGCGCATCCCATTCTTTAGTCTGGTTCTCTTCCCATGTATCCTTAAATTGACGTTCCGAAAGGTAGTCATCCGATTCAGGGAATATACCCAGATTCTTCATTCGCTTATAGCGGGCATCACGTGTGGCATCCCATCCGCCTTTGTATGTATCTTTGTACTTTTCTATGTCTTTAGGTAATGCATGTAGCGGCCAGTGTGGAGCTGTGTATGACAAGTACATAAAGAATGGCTTATCGTTTTTTGCGTACCTGTTGACATACGATACGGCACTGTCTGATAGGGCATTCGTAATATAATAATCTTTCGGTACATTCTTTACAGGTGTCTCACCATTCACCAGGCTGAAAGGATCAAAGTAATTGACTACCCCATAGATAATACCGTAAAAGTCATCGAACCCGCGACTTGTAGGATAATAGGCCTTATCTGCATAATCTTCGTGGTAAACCTGATGAGCCAGCCACTCCCGTTGATCGGGTTTCAGAGGTGTTTCGGCTACATGCCATTTACCTATCATACCTGTTTGATACCCGGCTTCTTTCAGCGCTTCGGCTATCGTTACCCCGTTGTCGGTGAGTTGTCCCCGATATCCGGGTAGATTTTGGTTAAATGTCATACGCCCTATTCCTGCCTGATGCTGATATAGTCCTGTGAGCAGGGAAGCCCTGGTAGGGCAGCTGCGGCTGGCATTGTAGAAGCGACTGAATCGTAGCCCTTCCTGTGCCATTTTATCCAGATTAGGTGTTTGTATCTCTCCTCCATAACATCCCATATCGGAATATCCGAGATCGTCGGCCAGAATTACAATAATGTTCGGACGCTCGTCGGTTTGCGCCTGTGTATTCATGCATGCTCCGGCTAGTGCTGCCAGCGATCCGGCTCTGAGTAGATTTTTGTTCATCATTGAGTATAAAATATTTAGTTTTGATTAGAGGTTCAAATTTTTTAAGGCTATAATAGCAAAAGTAATATTTTCTAATCTTTCCGACCTAAATATTTTAACTAAAAAGTAACAAAAGTGACAGATTTTAGCTATTAGCTGATAGCCGTTAGCTCTTAGCCTTTTTATTTTTCTTTCGTAGGGGCGAACCTATGTGTTCGTCCTCCTCTATCCGGTCAGACACACAGGTCTGCCCCTACAGCAAGCCCGGATATTTTAACTAAAAGGTAACATAAGTAACACCTTTTCATGTTTTTACTGAAATCTATCAGCTAATGGCTATCAGCTAACAGCTGTCTACCTATAGATAAATTAAAAATAAAAAGTTCAAACATACGCTTTACAATGAGTCGCCGGATCAACTTTGCCGGGGATCGATCCCCCACATCAACTTGTTGCGCAACGTGTTATAGAAGGTATTTCCTTTTCGTTTTAGTACCTTGAGTTGAAAGTCCGCTTTTTTGATTGTCAGTTTGGTTCCTGTATGGAATACATTAGAACGTCCGTCCAAAGAGATCAGGAAGCTATCGCTACGGCTTTCTACATCGAGGGTTATAATACTATCATCCGTTACCACCAACGGCCTGTTGCTCAGGCTGTTAGGTGCTATGGCTGAAATAACAATATTAGAAGCAGTAGGGAAAATGATGGGGCCTCCCACGCTTAACGAATAGGCAGTAGAGCCTGTAGGAGTGGCAACAATCAATCCGTCAGCCTGATAAGATGTAAGATACTCCCCATTGATATGTGCATGAAGTGTAATCATAGCCGCAGTATCCTGTTTCAGGATAGCAATTTCATTCAAGGCATAATTAAACCCCTGATAGTCTTTATGCTCTGTCGACAACTGCAACTGACTGCGTAATTCAGTCCGGTAATCTCCTGAGAATATATCGGCAAAAGTATCTTCCAGATCTTCCTCCCCTACATCGGCCAGAAAACCCAAACGACCCGCATTAATACCCAATATTGGAATATTTTTTTTACCAATGGCTGATGTAGCACGAAGAAATGTGCCATCGCCACCAATACTGATTACCAGATCAGCATCGAACTCATTATTTACAATGATTCCCGCAACATTGTATTGCAAGTCTAAACAATCTTTCAGGTAATTGTAGAACTTTTCCTGTAAATATATTTCAGTTTGGTTATCAATCAATATGTTGAACAACTTGATGATTTGCTCCTTCTTTTGGTGCTTGCTTCCGAATATTGCTATCTTCATGTATTCCTTATGATTAGTCGTTTATGTGAGAAAAGTAAAGTAATTAATTACCCGACCTGTTAATAAATTGGAACTGATGCGCACAATTTCATCAATTCGTATTACATTTGTATCGCGTAAGGTCTCAGACCTATTTATTGTCCATCTAAGTATAACACCGGCTCGTAGTTATAACTTTAAAATGAGACATTAAATGCTACGTTTACTTATTATGTCACAAAGTTGCTAAAAACTTTTAACTTACGATAATCGTTTTAAGAATAAACTAGTGATCTGATATTTTTTAATTATTTTTCATGACGAAATTAAGTGTAAATATTAATAAAGTTGCAACGATACGCAACGCGCGAGGAGGCAATATTCCCGATGTGGTAAAAGTAGCTGTTGACTGCGAAAAGTTCGGAGCCGATGGTATTACCGTACATCCGCGCCCTGACGAACGTCACATACGTTTCAAGGATGTGCACGATATCAAAGGCCGTATCAGGACAGAACTGAATGTCGAAGGATACCCTACTCAAAAGTTTATAGACCTGATCACTACACTACGACCTGCACAGGTAACCTTGGTACCCGACAAGCCCGATGCAATCACATCGAGTGAAGGATGGGATACGGTAGAACATCAGCAATTCCTTTCGGATCTGATAGATGAATTTCACGAAGCAGGTGTACGTACATCTATTTTTGTGGGAACAGACCCTCAAATAATAGAATATGCAGCTAAGACCGGTACAGACCGTATTGAGCTTTATACCGAACCATATGCAAGCGCTTATCTAAAAAATAAGGATAAAGCGGTCGCTCCTTTTATCGAAGCAGCCAAAATTGCGAAGAAAATAGGATTAGGTATAAACGCAGGACACGATTTAAGTTTGGAAAATTTACAATTCCTGTATAACAGTATTCCCTGGTTGGACGAAGTCTCGATAGGACATGCCCTGATCAGTGATGCATTATATATGGGATTGGAGAAAACGATAAAAGCATATAAAGCTTGTTTGACCAAAACACCATAATACCAAAATTATGAATCTGGAGAATATAGAGGTACAAAAAGAAACATGGATAGGGATAGCAGGAACAGTGGGTTTCCATTTACTGGTTATAGGATTCCTTTTGTTGTTTTACCTTAGCCCGACATTCGAAATTCGACACGAAGAAGAATTAGGCGGGGTACCTGTTATGTTCGGGAATATAGCTGATGCCTTTGGCAAAAATGAACCTAGGGGCAGAGGTAAAGGAAATCAGGGAGCAAAACAGACCGTTTCGCCGAATGTGGTAGACGAACCTGTTCCTATGGTAGAGAGTACCAGCCGTGAAGCAAGGCCACAGGTTGCAAACGCAGAAGAGGCTACTGTCACTCAAGATTTTGAAGAAACAGTATCTATAAAAGAAGCTGAACGCGAAGCCGAAAAAAAACGTCAGCAGGAAGCTGAAGAGCAACGTAAAAAAGCAGAAGCTGAACGTGTAGCCACACAACAGGCTGAAAAGAAAGGACAGATCAACAACCAGATGGCAGGCCTCTTCGGCAATGGAGATGGCGACGGTAGCCGCGGTGAAACACAAGGTGAAGGAACACAAGGAGTGGCAACCGGCAATGCCAGCTTTGGCAAGACTACAGGCGTAGGCGGCTGGGGGTCATACGATCTGGGTGGGCGCAGCGTAGGACGCGGTGGCCTTATAAAACCTAACTATTCGGTAGATGATTACGGAACTGTGGTGGTAGATATTCTTGTGAATCCGAAAGGAGATGTAGTAGAAGCCAACATAGGCAAAGGAACGAATACGCCGAATACCAACCTGAGAAGTGAAGCATTGAAAGCCGCTAAAAAAACAAAATTCAATGCTGTATCATCTGTAACCAACCAGAGAGGGACAATTACATATAAGTTTAATCTAAATTAAATATCAGCATGAAGACTATTTTCGTATTCCTGACCACAGGATTTGAAGAGATTGAAGCGCTTGGTACAATAGACATTCTTCGTCGTGCCGAACTGAATGTAAAATCTGTTTCGCTAACAGATAGTAAACAAGTGACCAGTAGCCGCAATGTGACAGTAATTGCCGATATGATGTTTGATGAAGCAGATTTTTCTCAGGCTGAGATGTTGGTTCTACCGGGTGGAACACCTAAGTTCAACGAACATGAAGGCATGAAAAAAGAAGTACTTGCCTTTGCCAACAAGGGAGAAAAAGTAGCAGCTATCTGTGCTTCCCCGATGGTATTCGGCGGACTGGGATTGCTGAAAGGAAAAAATGCGACGGCTTACCCGGGATTCGAAAAATATCTTGAAGGCGCTACCCTACAGACCGATAAGGCTGTGGTAGTAGATGGAAATATAACAACCGGACGTGGCCCCGGACTTACAATAGATTTTGTCCTTAACCTTGTGGAACAACTGTTGGGCAAGGCTAAACGGGATGAAGTCGCCGCCGGATTGCTGGTAAAATAACTAACTGAAAATGATGGGGTGTACCCATCATTTCTATTATCAATAAATAACATAATACAAAACTAAAAAATGGATTTTTTATATGAAGCATGGAACTTTTTCCTTAACCTTCTGAGGGATACGGGCGGTACTCTCGACTGGTTGGTTACCGAATATGGTGTATGGGTCTATGCTATTCTATTTTTGATTATTTTTTGCGAAACAGGGCTGGTAGTGACTCCTTTCCTACCGGGAGATTCCCTGCTGTTCCTGGCGGGAGCAATAGCGGTTCGCCCCGACAACCCGTTACATATCTATTATCTTGTAGGACTACTCATTATAGCAGCAATAATTGGTGATGCAGCCAACTACACTATCGGACGCTTCTTCGGGAAGAAATTATTCAGTAATCCCCAGTCTAAAATTTTCAAACAGGAATATCTGGTAAAAACAAATCAGTTCTACGAAAAACATGGGGGTAAAACTATCATATTAGCCCGTTTCGTACCGATTGTACGTACATTCGCTCCGTTTGTAGCAGGAATGGGAAAGATGAGCTACAAACATTTTTTCTCTTATAATGTTATAGGAGGTATAGCATGGGTTTGTATTTTCTGTGCACTTGGCGCCCTTATTGGGAGTAATGAATGGGTAGAAAAGAATTTGGATAAAGTAGTTATCATCATTGTAATTGTTTCTATTCTTCCGGGTGTTTACGAAGTCCTCAAGGCTAAATGGGAAGCGAGGAAAACAGCCAAAACTGAAATTGAAGAGTAAGAGCAAAATATAGAGATTTCCCAGGAAATCTTAATTCTATACCACTAACACGAATAGGTGATTAACATCTATAGTGAAGGTGGTTTTTTCATTTGATAAAATGTGAACAAGGGCGAGCTCTCTAAATACATTTTCATGAATATTTTTTGGATTTATCTATAGGTGATATAAGTTGAAAATTGAAGATTGAAAGTTGAAAGTTGAGAGCGAAAAAGAGATGTTTGAAGAATATAAAAAGTGTAACTTATGTTACTTTTTAGTTAAAATGGATACACTTGTCATGCTGACGAAAGGAAGCATCTACTCATACAAGGAAGATCCTTCGTCCCTCAGAAACAACGTTCGGCAGAGCGAAGCAGAGCCAATGACAGAAAAAAAGGCTAAAAGCTAACGGCTATCAGCTAACAGCTAAAAATTGTTACTTATGTTACTTTTTAGTTAAAATAAATATTAGGCTATTGATTAATAATAATTTAGAAAGATGGATACTGTAATAAATATTCCGCAAGCGCACGAACTTAAACGGGTTGTTATTATTGGTGGAGGTTTTGCCGGCTTGGAACTGGCTAAGAAACTTGACAAGAAGCTCTATCAGGTAGTGTTGATCGATAAAAATAATTATTATCAGTTCCAGCCCCTTTTCTATCAGGTGGCTACGGGAGGCTTGGAGCCAAGTTCTATTTCTTATCCTCACCGCAAGAATTTCCAGAAGAATAAGAATTTCCATTTCCGTATGTGCGAGGCTATGTCAGTCGATCCGGAAACAAAAACCATCAAGACCAGTATTGGCAATATTACATATGACTACCTTGCAATTGCTACAGGCTGCGATACTAATTATTTTGGTAATGACAATCTTAAGGAGAGTACATTCGCGTTGAAATCCGTATCAGAATCACTCTTATTGAGAAACAGGATATTACTCAGTTTTGAGGAAGCATCCATCGTAAACAATGAAGATGAGATAAGGGAAATTCTTTCATTTGTTATTGTAGGAGGAGGAGCTACAGGCGTGGAACTCGCCGGAGCATTAGCCGATATGCGCAAATCCATTTTACCAAAAGATTATCCTGAGGTAGACTTCAACCGGATGGAAATACATTTAGTCGATGCCTCGCCCCGCCTATTGTCCGGTATGTCGGAAAAAGCTTCCGAGAAAGCAGCAGAGACCTTGCGGGACAGAGGTGTAATAATCTATCATGACAAATTTGTAAAGTCTTATGACAAACCATTTGTAGAGATTAGTGATGGCACACGCCTGCGTTCGCGCAATGTGTTTTGGGTTGCCGGAGTAAAACCCAATAGCCTGCAAGGATTGTCGGAGAATGCTTATAACCGTGGGCGGCTTGCCGTCAATGAATACAATCAGGCACAAGGCTATGATAATATATTCGGCATTGGTGACACATCGTTGTTAATATCTGCCGATAGCCCCAAAGGGCATCCTCAGGTGGCGCAAGTAGCTTTACAAATGGCGAAACAAGTAGCTAAGAACCTGAATAATAAATCAAAAGGAAAAACCTGGGAAGTTTTCAAATATAAAGATAAAGGTTCATTGGCTACCATCGGACGGAATGCAGCCGTAGCCGATCTGGGTAAATTTCATTTCGGAGGGTGGTTTGCATGGTGGATATGGCTTTGGGTACACATCCTGTCTATTGTAGGTATGCGCAACAAAGTGTCGGTGTTTATTGACTGGGTGTGGAGTTACCTCAATTATGATGTATCGCTCCGTCTCTACATCCGTCCCGAATACAGTGAAATGTACAAGGAAGAAGATGCAATAGAGACAAACAAACATAAAAAATAGCAATCCGTATTATGTTAAAATAAATAGCGGATGATGATATTTTTACTACTTTCGTAGGAGTAAAAATGATAGATCAAGCAACCATAGACCGTATAATAGATGCCGCACAAATAGTTGATGTGGTATCTCAGTATGTTACACTGAAACGTAGAGGAGTCAACTATATAGGGCTGTGTCCTTTCCATGAAGACAGAACTCCTTCGTTTTCTGTGTCACCATCAAAGAATATCTGTAAATGCTTTGCCTGCGGTGAGGGCGGAACTGCTGTTCACTTCATAATGAAGCACGAACAATTGTCTTATTTCGATGCCCTTCGATTTCTGGCAAAGAAATACAATATCGAGATACAGGAACGGGAACTGACAGACGAGCAAAAACAAGCTTACAGTGAACGCGAAAGCCTTTTTATCCTTAATGATTATGCCCGCGATTATTTCGTGAATACCTTACATAATCATATCGAAGGTAAATCAGTTGGCCTAAGCTATTTCAAAGAACGCGGATTCAGGGAAGACATAATCCAGAAATTCCAATTGGGATATTCATTGGACGAGAGAGATGCGTTTAGTCAGGAGGCTATTAAGACGGGATATAAGAAAGAGTATCTGGTCAAGACCGGGCTAACCATCGAAAATGAGAACAGTAGTTATCTGATAGACCGTTTTCGTGGACGTGTAATGTTTCCTGTCCACACACTATCCGGTAAGGTTGTTGCATTTGGCGGACGTATACTAAAGAAAGTTGAAAATACGGGGAAATATGTCAATTCGCCCGAAAGCGATATTTATCATAAAGGAAATGAACTGTATGGCATTTACTTTGCCAAGCAGGCTATCACAAAGGCTGATTGCTGTTATCTGGTAGAAGGATACACCGATGTAATCTCCATGCACCAATCAGGGATAGAAAATGTAGTAGCATCATCAGGTACGGCTTTGACACACGGACAAATCAGGCTGATACACCGGTTCACTGACAATGTAACCGTCATATATGATGGCGATGCGGCAGGAATAAAAGCTGCATTAAGGGGAATTGACCTATTGTTGGAAGATGGCATGAACATCAAGGTCATTTTGTTACCCGAAGGAGAAGACCCGGACTCTTTCGCAAAGAAGCAAAATGCCGAATCGCTAACAAAGTACATTAAAGAGAATGAAGTAGATTTTATGCGCTTCAAAACAAAGTTGTTACTCAATGAAGCCGGGAATGACCCTATAAAGCGGGCAGCACTTATCTCTGATATCGTAAAGAGTATTTCAGTGATTCCCGATAATATTATCCGCACGGTCTATATCAAAGATTGCAGTATCTTACTTGACATTGACGAGCGCATATTAGTGGAGGAAGTCAATAAGAAACGGCTGGCTTATATCGAAAAGAATAATACACCACGAATCGACCCTCAGCTATCGGCGGCAAGAAATGATCTGTCTCGTCCTGTTACTGCTACATCCAGACCATTGGTAAAAAAGACCCCAATAGAAAAATACGAATTATCGATCCTCTATTATATAGTCCGTTATGGAATGAGACGGCTTACGGACGGTAATAATGATGAACAGGTAGAGGAATCACAACCGCCAAGAGTGATAGAATACGTCAAATTCGATCTTGAACGGGATAACCTTTGGTTTACCTATCCTTTATACAACCAGATGCTAAATGAAGCTATCGAGCAAATGGAAAATCCGGATTTCGATCCTACCCGTTATTTTATAGCTCATCCCGATCAGGATATCAGCCAGATTGCCGCCAATCTGATAAGTGACAGGTACCAGTTGAGTAAGGTGCATATCAAGCAATTTGGAGAAAATGCTAAACGGGAAGAAACGCCATTAGCCGAAGAAAACCAGCTTTTGAAATCTGTTCCGCGAGTATTAATTGAGCTTAAGAACGCTTATATCCTGGAACAGTTAAAAGAGATAAAGGAACAGATGGAGCAAAAGCAAAAAGAAGGGAACTGGGATGCTGCTATCGAGCTGATACAGAAAATGAAAGAGATGGAAGAAGTTAGGAAAATACTAGCTAAAGCACTGGGAGAACGAATTGTCACTAAATGGTAAAGAAATCAGTAAATGTAATTATTTAAATTCTTACCCCCTATCTTTACCTTATATATTAGAAAATACGATCGATCACCTTTTCCACCTCATTATGAGTATCCGTTTTCTCACCAATATATTGCGGCAAGTTGTTTTTGGTCTTTTTGAAAAGCACTTTGACTGAGTCTCTGACATGTAAGAGTTCGTCTTCTGAGATGTTATGCGTACCTTTTACTTCATTGTTTTTCCATCTGTAACGGCTAATAAATTCAACCTCTATGCCGGGTTCTATATAGCATATTAACTCAACATGATCTTTTTCTATTTTGTAGATAATGCCACTGTCCTGTTTCTCTTCAACAAAGCCTTTTTCCTTAAGAAAGCTCTCTAATTCACGTATATTCATATATTTAGTTTTTATTCATTTCATATTAAACAAGGACAACACAGGATAAGTTCGAGAGAATAACATTGTTAATTTCATAAAAAAACTCCACAAAATTTGGAAATCTACAAAATAAATGTAACTTTACGAAAAATTAGTAGATATACGTAATCAATAAAACCATGGAAAAATTGACTCATCAGGAAGAAACGATAATGTTACATGTCTGGCAACTTAAAGAATGCGTGGTAAAAGATATAGTAAATATATTGGACGATCCTAAACCACCATATACTACAGTGGCATCGATAGTGCGCAACCTAGAACAAAAGGGTTATCTGAACTCCCGCAAATACGCAAACGTATATGTCTATACCCCGAAAATAGAAGAAGACGAATACAAAAAGGTATTTATGTCGGATGTCGTAAAAAGTTATTTCGAAAATTCTTATAAGGAGCTAGTCTCATTCTTTGTGAAAGAAGAAAAAATCTCTCCTAAAGAACTGAAAGAAATAGTCCGTATGATAGAAAACGGAGAAAGTAAGTAATATAAATAAGAATATAATATGGACACTATTATATTATACTTTATTAAAGTATCTATTTCCGTAGCATTGTTTTATGGATTATATATGTTCCTTCTGAGAAAAGATACATTCTTTCGGATACGGCGATTCTATTTCCTATTTGCAATGATTTTTTCTCTTGTCTTTCCTTTGCTAACTATTGAGATACCTACACAAATAGATCAGGAAGCAGAAGCGCCTGTTTATGTATATTGGCTTTCACAAATAGATACGATTGGAGGCATACAAGCAGCAGAACAAGAAACAAGAACCTCTATCGATATATGGGATATTATATTGATTTGTTCCATTGCGATAACTATAATTATGGCAGTTCGCTTTATTATACAATTATGTAGTATAGTAAAACTGCGGATAAGCAATGAAACCGAAAAGGTATCTTCTTATAAAATTATAAATGTAAAAGACAAAAGTGTATCCCCGTTCTCTTTTTTCAGGTGGATTTTCATATGCCTGATGAAATATAATCCTAAGGAGTTAAACGAGATTATAGAGCATGAGCAGGTGCATGTACGGCAATATCATTCCATAGATGTTATAATGGCTGAAATCATGTGTATCCTTTTATGGTGGAATCCTTTTATGTGGCTGTTTAGGAATGAGATAAAAATAAATCTGGAATATCTGGCTGACCAGGGAGTATTGAAAGCCGGATATGATACTAAAGAATATCAATATATATTACTGCAAGGATCAGAAAAAAGAACTGAAATTCCTCTTATAAATAACTTTAATGTATCACAACTTAAAAAACGTATTACCATGATGAATAAAAAAAGAACCTCAATAGGAAAAGCCTCAATATATCTAATGGCCATACCCGTAGGTATCGCATTACTACTGGGTAATGCAGTACAGGCAACTCCTGATTTATCGAATCTTTTCGGAGAAGAAGTAAAAATTACTGACTATAATATAGCCGAAACAGATATCCTCATTGAAAATGCAGTATTAGAAGGTCTTCAGGATGGCAAACCTTTGACTAAAGCGGAGCAGATGCCATCTTATCCCGGAGGCGATGCTGAAATGAATAAGTTCATAGCAGAAAATTTGAGATATCCTGTAACAGCACAGGAAGCAGGGATTCAAGGACGAGTGACTGTGAGATTTGTTGTAAAGAAAACAGGTGAAATAACCGATGTTACTGTGGTTAGGGGCGTAGATAAAACATTGGACGCAGAGGCTAAACGAGTAATAAAAGCAATGCCAAAATGGACGCCGGGAAAACAGAATGGACAAAACGTAGATGTTTATTTTATGGTGCCTATGGTTTTCAAAATAAAAGAAGGAAATAATACAACTAAGAAAACAGAAACCACCGCAACTCAACAGAAAAAAAGTGATTCGGATGACAAGAAACCATCCGCTAACGTTGAAGAGATGCCGCAATTTCCCGGAGGACAAGATGAATTGAATAAATTTATAGGAGAAAATATGAAATATCCTATAAAAGCACAAGAATCAGGAGTCCAAGGCAGAGTTATAACACGGTTTATTGTTTCTGCAACCGGAGACATAAAAGATGTAACGATAATAAGAAGTATTGATAAAGAATGCGACGCAGAAGCCAAACGTGTAATAGAATCTATGCCGAAATGGATACCGGGAAAACAAAATGGAAAGAATGTAGATGTTTACTTTATATTACCGCTTGTGTTCAAATTAAGAGGGGGAGGTATAGAAGAAAAAACAGATATATAGAAAGTCTCTATATCTTTTTAGTGGGTACTATATTCGCAGGGATGGGATAACAATTTATTATCCTGTCCCTGTATTTTATTTAATCAATAGATATAATATCGTCAAATATACTAACAATCCCATCCAGCAAATATTCTTACCTTATACGACTGTTCCATTTTTTTAAGTTAAAAAATAAACAAAACGAAGAACAAATAGTTAATATAATAGCTATCAATAAAGATTATCAACTTAAATAGAAAAAGATGTTGGAAATATTAGAAAAAGAATTTTGGGGTAATTCAGTGGAAGACTGGGGTATATCGATCATAATCATTTTAATTGCGGTTATTATAACAAAGCTCTTTTCCTTGTTCAATCGGAAAGTGATTCAGCCTTTTACCAAAAAGACTAAAAATAAGTTTGACGATATATTCTTTGATGCTTTAGAATCACCTATTCTATTTGCCATAATGCTCCTCGGTTTCTGGATAGCTATACATCGGTTGATATATCCTGACAGATTTGTTAATGCAGTAGACAGTGCATATCGAATCTTAATAGTGCTGAATGCAACATGGTTTTTTGCCCGCTTGGTCAATAGCCTGATAGAAGTATACTGGATAAACAATCCTCATACACATAAACAAGCCGGTAAGATGATACCTATAGTAAAACGGGTAATTCTTGTACTTGTCTGGATAATAGGTATTATAATGGCCTTGAATAATGTGGGAGTCAATATTAGTGCCCTGTTAGGAACACTGGGTATTGGAGGTATTGCCTTTGCCCTCGCTGCACAAGATACTATCAAGAATATCTTTGGTGCATTCACCATACTCACTGATAAACCATTCAGCATAGGAGATACTGTAAAAATAGACAGCTTTGAAGGTACCATAGTAGACATTGGTGTACGTAGTACTAAAATGAGAGATTATGATAAAAGAATTGTTACCTTTCCAAACTATAAAATAGCTGACGCATCAGTGATAAATATATCGGTTGAGCCGATGAGGCGAGTCGTTATGAAATTGGGGTTAACCTATAATACAACAGCGGACAAAATGGCTAAAGCTATGGATATATTAAAAGATATTCCAGCTAAAGTTGAATTTGTTTCTCCTAACGATGTTGTCACTAACTTTTCTGATTTCCTGGATTCGGCTTTAGTTATCACATTCATTTACTTCATCGAAAAAGAAGGCGATATAGGGAAGACTTCTTCGAACGTAAATATGGAAATCCTTTCAGCTTTCAATGAGGCTGGATTGGAATTTGCTTTCCCTACCCAGACTGTTTATTTAGAAAAAGTAAATCCAATGGAGGATATTAAGGATATCCAGGTAAATAAAGACAAAAAATAGATGTTCATTAAAATATAAGAGCTTGCTATTATTTAGTTTCCAATAATAACACCCAATCCAGTGAATCCGGTGATGTAAACTCATGTTTATCCGAAAGTTTTTCTTTAATACTTGTAAATACTCCATTGCGAGGGTTATACCATTGAGCTTTTTTAATCTTTTTCTTAAGGTATCCAAGATCTAATTGCAATGTTTTCTGTGAAGGATAATAGACGACAGCCCACTGCCTGCCTTTATCAATAGCAGCAACAGGATAATCATTCTCTGCAAATCCGGTAGCTCCTTTTAAGACAAGGTTGTTTCCAATATCAGGAATCAGATCGTACCAGTTGCGATTAGTTAAGAATTCATACATATAACCTAATGTGTTTGCTCCCTCATATTTCATAATTTCCTTCCAGTTTTTTTCACATCTCCAATTTGGTGAACCATAAGCATGTCCCGTAGCTCCACTAAGCATAGCCCACCATGCCTGTTTGCGAGCCTGCAAAGCCGAACCAAAAGGAAGATGTTCACCCTCGTATGTAGATTCGCCTAAAATAAATGGTAATTGATAGTCTTTTTTGTATTCATCATAACATACTTCATACACATCAGGTTGATTATGATTCCAGGCCTTTTTAAATCCGCGATAATAGGTATAAACCATCGAAAATCCCAACCAATCAGGATTTCCCCATATATCGGTGCTGGAATGAGTCGAAGATCCATGATATGTTTGCAACTGATGAGGAGCTTCTTTATAAATAGCTTCGGCTAATGCTATCAGTTCATCTTTATTAACTCCGGGGTCATTATCTCCTCCAATAATCCATACTATATTACTATGCCGGGCGAAGCGTTTACCAATATATCCACCCAGTTCTTTTGCATAGGTAAATTATTCCCTCCCCAATCCGAGTTACAACAACCTATCCACACAGGAACAATACCAATCAATAGGTTCAATTTATCAGCTTCTTTCACAACCCATTCCACATGATCGAAATATGCTTCATTCAAAGTGGAAAAATCATTATCGTTTTTAAAGGGACGTATCCCTTCACGGTTGGCTTCTTCTGGTAACATAAGCATTGTTTGTATCACATTAAATTTCTGACTCTTACGAATAGACAAGTACTCCTTCGCCTCTTCTTTACCCAATTTCCAGAATAAGAACCAACCTGTATCCGCATTATATAGAAACGGCTTTTTGTTTTGGTCAATAAAATAACGTTTATTTTCACTTACTTTCAATGGATATTTGAACTGGGCTAAACCGACTCCTACGAATCCACAGAATAATAATAAGATGCAGACTGTCTTCTTCATAATCTTTGATGTATTAGGTTTTATTTGGGCATACAACTTCTCCATAAAGATAATAACTTTGTGGATACAACAAATATAAATTATAGTATTATTCCTTTATATATGAATTATTTATAAAGAGAACGGGCCACATCAACTGCAGCCCGCTTCTATCTTTATTTACGGCGTAATGGTACCGGTTTAAGCCAGGTAAGCATTCTCCATATCCATTCCATTGGACCATAGTAGTGTCGTTTTATCCACCAATTACTATATATAATCTGAATAGCACAAACAGCCGCTCCAGCTATAATACATTGTAGATAGCTGGCAGTGTAGGCAAGGTTGAGTCCAAACCCGTAAAAAATGGTAATTCCAAACACAGATTGCAACATATAATTTGTCACACTCATTCGCCCTACAGGAGCTAACTTATCCATTACTTTCCTGCCCGAAACAGTCTTGTAATAAAGAAGTGTGAATCCAGTAACATACATCATCAGCATTCCCAGATTACCATATGTCTTAAATAAGCCTGTTCCCACTTCGAGGGCATAATCTTTTACACCAAATACTGGTAGTAAATAGGCAATCACATAGAATATAATGAACCAGACAACGGCATAAGGCAATATCATTTTGCTATATTTTACCATCTTCTCTTCACTCTTGTGAATACCATATCGGCCAATCAGCATGCCAAAGATGAATAACCCGGCCAGTTGTAAATAACGGTATTCGTTGATAAACCAAAGTACTTTAGCGCTTTGCCCCTTCCATGTATTGAATGAAAGTACATCCCACAATGAACCATTGATAAAGATATTCGCTGCCTGCTCAAACAGATCGTTCATACGTATATTAAGATCATTCGGTGTATTAGCCACATTGTTATTCATTAAGGAAACAAAATCTATCACCTGTGGTATCTGTAAAAAAAGAATGATCCCCAATCCGACAAGCCATTTTGTAGGAACCTTATATAAAGGAATCAGAATTAAGCCAAGCGTTGCATATATCACAAAAAACTCGCCCATATAAATAAGTCCGTTCAGATAACCCAGGATAAACAAAATAGCCAGACGCCATACAAATCGTAGACGGAAGTCATAACCCTTATCGGCCTGTGAATCCATTTGAATGAAAAAGCTCAAGCCAAACAACAGGGAAAATATAGCATATGCTTTTCCTTGAAAAAGAAATTGTGAGATATTATGCACAGCAGTATCTATTGTCTGCCAGAAAGGAGACTCCAAGACAGGAGTATACACCAGATCGAAATGTTCGATACTATGCCATAGTAAGATACCCATTAGGGCTATACCTCTGAGAGCATCAATAGAATCAATGCGCTTTTTAGGAATAATTTCAGTAGTTTGTTTCATGGAATAAATAAGATTTTATATTATTATATGTTTGTTCAAAAATACAATGATAAAAGACTTATATCCCCTCCTATCTGGTCAAAAAACAAGATAATCTATTCAGATATAAAATTAACTCTTATTATATCATTTGCTACTTTCAGTTTTAAGTCACAGTTTTTCATTTATCAGTCACAGCGTCCATTTTCCTATTCTTATATCAGCACAAATCAGTAATTTAATTTATTTTTTAACTAAAAAGTAACAACCAACGGTCACAGGAGCGAAGCGTATGTAAAGGTAACAGGTTTTGGCCCCTCCTTGCCTCCCCAAGGGGAGGAATATGAAATGATACCCTTTTTATCAATTCCCCCTTCGGGGGTTAGGGGGCCTTTAACTAAAAAGTAACAGAAGTAACAGTTTTTAGCTATTAGCTGATAGCCGTTAGCTCTTAGCCTTTTTATTCCTTCCTCTTTGTGGCTTCGCTACCCCCTCTCTCGCTCCCTCTCCTTCGGGTTGGGCCGGGGTGGGGTCGGCTGGGGAGGGGTCGTTTCTCTCATTTTTTCAAAGATCATTTTTTCTCATTTCTTGCTTTTTCACTTTCAACTTTCAATTTTCCATTTTCAACTTTCCATTGAATTACCTATAGATAAATTCAAAATAAAAAGATGAAACTGGCAGTCTTCAAATA
>JAITVH010000029.1 GCA_031285905.1 Prevotella sp. | reverse complement strand
TGTTACTTATGTTACCTTTTAGTTAAAAAAATAGGCGATACCTGTAGGGGTCGAATATTTTCGACCCGAAATAACAAAGAGTCTGCGGGCGGAAGATATTCCGCCCCTACAAGCAAAGCCCCGATTTTTATGAAACCATGGGGTCGTTAACTGTAACCTTTGTTACTTTTTAGTTAAAATGATACATACTGTTATGCTGAGGGACGAAGCATCTCCTAACGAATAAGCAGAAAAGAAGAAATAAGGTGAAATGATAAAGATTATAAACAAGATAATATAAACTCAAGAATATGGACAACAAACTATTGGATTTTCAGTTTCCCATGAAAACCCAGACAATTATAAAAGTGATTGGCGTAGGTGGTGGTGGTGGAAATGCCGTAAACCATATGTACAATGAGGGGATTCATGATGTGTCTTTCGCGTTGTGTAATACCGATTATCAGGCTCTATGTCAGTCTCCGGTAGAGACCCGGGTGCAACTGGGAAAAAGGACGACTGAAGGACTGGGTGCAGGAAACCGTCCTGAAGTAGCCAGAGCTGCCGCAGAGGAAAGTAAAGAAGACCTGCAAAGGCTTCTCGGCGATGGAACAAAGATGGTATTCATCACAGCCGGTATGGGAGGTGGTACGGGTACAGGGGCTGCCCCTGTAGTGGCGCGTATAGCCAAGGATATGGGGATTCTTACTGTGGGAATTGTTACCATTCCTTTCGTATTCGAAGGTAGGAAAAAGATCATACAAGCACTTAAAGGTGTGGAAGATATAGCCAGGAATGTAGATGCATTGCTGGTGATAAACAATGAACGCCTGATCGATATCTATGCTGACCTTACCATTCCGAACGCTTTTGCAAAGGCTGATGATACATTAACCATTGCAGCTAAAGGCATTGCAGAGATAATTACGGTGCATGGTCATATCAATCTCGACTTTGCCGATGTGAAGACTATTCTCAAAAATGGTGGTGTAGCTATTATGAGTAGTGGTTACGGTGAAGGCGAAAACCGTGTGGAAGATGCGATTGTAAATGCGCTTCATTCACCGTTGTTGAATAACAATGATGTATTCGATGCTCGTAAGATACTGTTCAATATATACTCTAGCAATGAGAATCCGCTGATTGTGGAAGAAATGGAGGCAGTAGCCAACTTTATGAAGCGTTTTGGCCCGGAGATCGAGGTTATATGGGGTACTGCTACCGATTCCAGGCTTGGTGAGAAAGTGAAGATAACGCTTCTTGCCACAGGTTTTGGTATGACAAGTATTCCGGGAATCGGCGATCATTTCTGGGAATTGAGCGAGGAAGAAGAATTGCTTGAAGAAGAACGCATCCGTCAGGAAGAGGAGGAAAAGCGTCGTATTAATGAAATGATCGAACTTCATTATGGCAAGGATGGAGTGCAGACAATGGCTGTGAGGACATCGTTTTTCAGCCCTAAACCAATTATCCTTTCTACTGAGGAACTGGATAACGACCGGATAGTGGAAGCGTTGGAAAATACCCCTGTATTTAAGCGTGACGATAAATTCAATCCGAACGAGTATAAGCCTGAGGCTAAAAAGACAGGTGACTTATTTAATGGCTAAAATCAACTAAACGATATATAATTATGAACTTATTCGATCAGGTAAGCGAAGATATTAAAGATGCGATGCGCGCAAAAGACAAGATAAGGCTGGAAGCATTGCGCGGAATGAAGAAAGAGTTCCTTGAAGCTAAAACAGCAAAGGGAGCAGGCGATGAATTATCGGATGAAACTGCTATCCAGATACTGCAAAAGATGGCAAAACAACGTCGTGACAGTGCGGATATCTATAAAGAGCAGAATAGAGAAGATCTGGCAGAGAAAGAATTGGCCGAACTGGTTGTCATAGAGGCTTATCTGCCAAAACAACTGACACAGGATGAACTCAATGTCAAGGTTACAGAGATTATAGCACAAGTAGGTGCATCGTCTCCTGCCGACATGGGTAAAGTGATGGGCATTGCCACAAAGGCACTTGCAGGAGTGACCAATGGCAAAGCAATATCAGAAACAGTAAAGAGATTGTTGAGTAAATAACATATTCCCAAATAGCAACTAGTCCTTAATAGGTTACCCTATTAAGGACTAGTTTTTTATATAAAAATATGTTATTCAGCCCGTTGTATTCTACATCCGAATATGCCTCCAGCCGTATTATCAGGTAAGGCCTGAAGCTTGATTGTCACCGTCTTTTTCCCTTTCACCAGGTTAGCAGAAATCGGATACTTCCTTTCTATATAGTCAGTGAAAGTCTCGGTTCGCAATCTCTGATCGGCTATTTTCTTACCATCAACCATGATTTCAAAAGAACGGTTTCCGCCGTCTTTACTGAAATAGGTGAGTACCAGTTCGAGCGGTTCGTCCGTAACTTTCATATCATAAGAGAACCATCCGCCATCAGTCGCATGACGCCAGCTTGCAGTAGGCCCCATACCTCCGCTGCCTGTATTTTTACCCTGTAGGTTATGCGCTTTTTCGGAAGCAGTATTACCGATTAGCACTTCGTCGATAATGTTGTATGCTTTCAGTATGCGTTGTTGGATAACTTCGGGATTGGTTAGCAGCCAGACAGTCATTTCTCCGTTGCCTCTGTGTGAACGTCCATAATAAGGGACTAAAGTCAGATCCTTAGATACTTCCTTTGAATCTTTTGTACCTTCTATAACCTCAAAAAAAGCAGCGTTTCCTTTTAGCGTATTTACTCCGTTCAGTAAGTCTGCCTTATATTCCGGTGTAAAGCCTGTATTCTCAGATATCACCAGATTACGAACACTTGTATCATTGTCAACAAATTCAGCACAATAAACCATAGGCCCATATTCTACTGATAACCTGTCTATATCTGCTTTCACTTCAGGGTGGGCTTTTACCTTTTTCACTTCCATCGGGAATGATATCTCTACCTTGTCATTCTCTTTCCAGTTGTTTTTAATGACAGCATATCCTTTCTCAACCTGATAATCATATTCTTTACCATTAAGAGTGATTTTGGTTTTTCCTTCTTTTGGGTTTACATAAGAATATAAGTCTGATGGTACGGGCTCGTTATTTGCCCATCCCGGAATACGTATTTTCAGATCGAATGACTTTGCTTTTTGCGGATCGATGGTCAATACCACATTGCCTTCCCAAGGATAGTTCGTTTGCTGGGATATCTTCACTATGCCATCTTTTCTTTCCACTTCGGCATCGCTTCCCACAAATAGGTTTACATAGATATTCTTATCATCTGTAGCATATGTATATCCCGGAACAGATGGAATAAAGCGGGCCAGATTGGACGGGCAACAGGAACAGTCGAACCAATAGCTACGTTGTTTACCATTAAGCCCTACTTCCAGTTCGTTTGGATAAAAGAATTTGTCGCCTGCTATATCCAGACCTGAAAGCACATTATTGTAAAGCGAGCGTTCAAGCACATCGATATACTTAGAATCGCCATGCAGCATAAACATACGGTGATTGAACATACAGTTGCCTATACCTGCACATGTTTCGCAATAAGCAGTTTCATTTGGCAATTCATAATTTTTACCAAATGCCTCGCCATGGGCTGTGGAACCGATTCCACCTGTAATGTACATTTTCTTTTCAACTATATTTGCCCAAATTGTATCAATCGCATTCAGGTAGGCAGCATCATCCAGCAATGCGGCTATATCTGTCATTGCAGCATACATATATGTAGCACGTACGGCATGCCCCACAGCTTCTTTTTGCTGGGTGGCAGGAATATGATTCTGCCAATGCTTACCGTTGCGGAAATTGTCTTCAGAATTAGCATCGAATCGATCGCTTTTACCTCTGGCCTCAAGGAAATAGCGCGAAAGATCGAGGTATTTCTTTTCACCAGTAACACGGTACAGTTTCACCAATGCTAATTCTATTTCCTGATGTCCGGCAGCTACACACAGACCGTTCTCATTGAATACATCACACATCAAGTCGGCATTTTTGATTGCTACATCCAGAAAATTCCGTTTGCCTGTAGCCAGATAATGAGCCACTGCCGCCTCGTACATATGGCCTGCATTATAAGTTTCATGGCTATGATCCCACTCGGTCTCCCATCTGTTCTCTGTCAACCATGGATGGAGAGGGTTATGGATGGTACGGTTTGTATATAAGTAACCATCAGGTTCCTGTGCGCTAGCTACGAGCGTTATCAGGCTGTCCATATAAGCATCTAGTTTTTCATCTTTCTGCATGGCAAGGACGAAAGCCGCCCCTTCCATTATCTTGAATACATCCGAATCATCGAATGGATAGCTTCCTCTAAACTTCCCTTCCATAGATCCTCCGGCAATAGCGAAGTTATCTATACGTCCTGTTTCTTCACATTTCTGGAAAGCATAGGGAATGGTTACGGTACGTACTGTCTCCAGTCTCTTAGACCAGAAATTGTCATTAACATGCACGTGGGTAAAGTCTACATCCTTGTAGGTATAATCCCCTTTTGTTTTTTTTGTATTATCGTTACACGAAGCAAACACAATTGCCAGCAGTGTAATCAATAAACCTGCATTCTTCATGGCCTTTTATTTAATTATTAGATAATCTTATATTCTTGAATACGCTGTTGCCTCCATCACCTTTGGATACGAGGCCGAAACGGAAGCCCATACCCCATGGCACATAAGGCGAAGCATCGTAATCTTTCACTATTTCTTTGCTGACTCCATCTTCTCCTTCGATAACAGAGAAGGTAAGCAGATAGCCTTTGCTCACTTTCATTTCCAGCTTGATGAACATAGAAGCTGCATCTATGGTTTCTTCTCCAAGTTTCTCTATATTTGACGCGGCGTTTCTCCATACTTCCACTTTACCGTCTTTTACAGTGATGCCTACTGCTGCCAATGGTGCTCCGAAGCCATTATCAGCGCCGCCTACCAGTGCAATTCCCGAAGCGGCATCCTTGCCTGAGTTGAGTATGTCTATTTCTGCTACCAGCGAATAATCCAATGATTTGGTCTGCTGAACCAGTAATGTGCCTATTTGTTGGTTTTCGGTAGACGATTTTAACTTAAGGCCGTCTTTTCCTGTTTGGTAGTCTATTTTCTGTGTCACACGCCATTGCCATACAGGATTGAGCTTATCTGCTTCGAATGTATCTATGAAGTCGAGGCTTTCAGCTTTTCTATCGTATTTAGCATTATTTTTGAATACAGGCCAGTTGTCTTCTGTCCATTCTATTTTCTCCAATACTCCCTGTCTGCCCACATATACATCGCCTGTAGTGTTATAGGCATGATAAAGCATATAAAGGTCGTCCCCATACGGAACTACGGTACCATGGCCACTGCATTTCCAGTCGGCATTGTCGGTAAGAATCGGATTCTTATCATATTTCTCCCAAGGGCCTAAAACATTCTTAGACCGTGCTACACCTGTCTTATAATTACAGCCCTTGTCACAGCAGCTTCCGCCCGAATAGGTTGCATAATAGAAATCCCCTTTTTTGAAAATACAGACACCTTCGATCAGCCAGCGTTCCCAGCTCGAATCATTCGATTCGTCATTACGGAACAATTCTACTGGCTCACCTAGCAGTTTTGTGCGTTCGGGATTGATTTCCTGTGCCCAAATAGGAGTCGCACGCCCCATACTATTGCCGTCTTCTTTCCAGGTAAGGTATATTTTACCGTTTTCGTCTGTCACCTCAAAAGCATCGATAGAACCTGCTTCCTGATTGACCAATACGCCATGGTCGGTATATTTGCCATCAGGTGTATCGGCACTTGCCACAGCTACGCATAGCTGGTTGGTAGCCTTTACGCGGGCTGTGTAGTATATATAAACCTTTTTCTGTTTGGCATCGTAATGAAGCTCAGGTGCCCAGAAATTATTCAAAGCCCAATCGGGAGCTCCATCGGGAAAGACATATGATACCAATTCCCAGTTGACCATATCAGTCGATTTGAAAATAGGGAACAGAGGTGACCATTCATTAGATGTTGCCGATGCCCAATAAGTATCCCCTATTTTGATGATAGTTGGATCGGGTCGGTCGCCAGCCAATACGGGATTGACAATAACGAGCGGCTTCTCGGGTTGCTCCTTCTTACAAGAGGTAGTAAATACGAGTGTGATAGCTAAAAATGTAAACAGTATTTTTTTCATATTTAATAGTTTATAGTTATCGTAGCGTTTTATCAGACGTTATTTTCAGGGAGAATAACCCTCCTGCTTTTTTATTGTCTTTGGCTTGGAATTTTATGTTCACTTTTGATTTTCCTTTTGTCCATTCGTATGGGATATCAAATATATCATCAATATAGGTAAGATACAAGCGTCGGTTTAAATTTATGCTCTTCAATAGCTTGTTATCTACGAATATATCAAATTCATGTTCTGGTGACTGGTCGCCCCAGAAACGACATATCAGGGAATATGACTCCTTACTTTTACTGTCTGTTTTCAAGTCGTACGAGAACCATCCGCCATCTTCAGCAATGCGGAATTGCGTATTCCTTGCCCAGAAATAGTCGTGCCAGCGTATGGTGTCGTTTACTCCCTGTAAGTTATGTCTTTTCTCATTATTGGCATCAGCAATTATAACTTCATCCGTAAGAGCTTTGCTTCGTTCTTTGAATTTCTCGTTCGAATATATCTTCCAGTACACTGTATTGCGTTGATGATGCATCTGGAAGTAAGGGATTAAGCTTACTGCTGATTGCTTTTCTCCGTTCTTTACATTGAAATGCAATGGCTTCGTTTTATCCTGAATGATCCATGAATCCAATTTCTCCAGATTTCCCACAAGCATCGGAATATCTTTGAGTGGAGTGGCCTCACGTAGATCAAGGCTACCCGATACGATATCTTTCGGCATATTTTCATGTCCAAGCTCGCCTGCCATCACTAACGGGCCATACATTACCGAACCAAAATGCGGTTCATCTCTCGTATAGTTTATTTGTAGGGAACGAGGAAAGACTAGCATAACTTCATCCCCTGTTTTCAGCTTCGAAGAGGGTTTGATGAATCCATCCGAAACAGTATAGTTTCCCTTTTTGCTGTTTACAAATAATTCAGCCTTTTCTTTCACCCACGATGGATAACGAAATAGTATAGAACCATTTAATTTCCCCATATCATCCATTTTTATCCTGACAGTATCCGATTCGGGTAAGCTCGTTGCCAGAGTTATTTTTGCCCCGGTTTCTTCCGATTGCAAAACAGACGGGATATAAAGATTGACCAGCAGATCATTATCTTTCATAAAATAAATAGACTCGCCATATTTCGCATGGTTTTCCATTCCTGTGCCTACACAACACCAAAACGAGTCGTAAGGCGTACTGTATTGTTTAAACAAACCAGGCAACAGTGTGGTATAATAAGTAACGCTTCCCGGATGATCAGGGGACTGCGAAGCCAAAATATGATTGTAAAGCGCATGTTCGTAATAATTGAGGTATTTGGAATCACCTGTAAGCATAAATAACTGCTTGGACAACTTCAGCATATTATATGTATTACATGTTTCGGCTGAAGTATAATCGAGTCGTTTGCTTTCTTCTCCCGGAAGGCCGAAACGCTCGTAGCAACTATTGCCCCCAATAGCCAATGTATGATCATTGATCACAATATCCCAGAATTTCTCGGCGGCTGTCTTATAAAGTCCGTTATCACTTAATTCATATAGGCGTGCTACCCCTATAAATTTGGGTATCTGATCATTGGCATGGCGGCCGAATAAAACATCCTCCCCATTTGCAACCGGATAGATAACATTGATATGATTGAATTTTTCGGCGACTTTCAAATATCTTTTATCGCCTGTAATAGCATAGATATCCGCCATTACTTCGTTCATTCCACCTTGTTCTACACTCAGCATTGCCTGAAAAAGGTCACTGTTAGTGGCCAGTGCGACATCAGCAATATAATCGGAAAGCTTAATTATAATCTTTTTGGCCTCTGCCCTTCCTGCATATACATAGGCATCTCTTAATCCTCCCAGTATTTTATGAACGCAATACCACGAATTATGATTCTGATTATAGTTCCATGGTTGTTTGGTTTCATCAGGCTTATTGAGTGACAGTTCACCATTCATTAACTGGCGATAACCGTCTTTTACTCCTTGTCCTGTTATAAACCATCCGTCCAGGGTTTTATCCTGGCATTCGGATAGTTCGCTAAGCATATAATCCAGCCTGTCCATAAATTGTTTATCGCCTGTGGCTGCGTAATACAGTGCGCATGACGACATATAATGTCCATAGGAACACCCTCCATGTGTTTCCCATCCTCCATAGTTTTTGCCTTTTGGTTCCAGTCCTACCGACCGTCTGATATGAGGAATCAGTCTGTCCACTTCGAGAGACAAGACATACTCTTTGTGCCTGTCCATAGCCTGTTTGAAATAACTATCTGTCAATTGAACTTCTGAAAGAGAAAAGCCTTTCCATAGCAATGGATGCACATTTGGAGCTTTTGAAGCTTTATCTATTTCTGAGGCGGATAACGAATAACTTAATAAAAACAGAAAAAAGAGTATAAGGTATTTAATAAATGATTGTGGAGAGGTTAAAATTTTCATGGTTAGTTTTATTAGGGATAAACAATTAAGTGTTGATTTTACAAATATAGATAATTACTGTATAAAATAAGGAAAAAATCAGGTCACATAAAAGAATAGACTATTCAAATAGCCTATCTCTCTGATCTTTATAACTGAATTGATCTATATATTTAAGAGCTAATTCACTTTATCGATCTGTCCTCCTTCAAAGAAATTAACGATATTTTTGGCAACTTCCCGTTCCATATCTATTCGTGCTTCATAAGTGGCGGTTCCGCTATGTGGACAAACGATTGCATTATCAAGTTCCAACAATTCGGGGGATATTTTCGGCTCGTTCTCAAACACATCCAGTCCTGCTGCCCATATCTGCCCACCCTTTAAGGCTTTTGCCAATGCCTTTTCATCCACAAGCTGCCCACGTGCCGTATTGATAAGAATAGCTGTATTCTTCATCTTTCTAAACTGATCCTCCCCCATCAGATGATATGTTTCGGTAGTAGAAGGCGCATTGAGTGATATGATATCCGATTCCTTTAATAACATTTCAAAATCAACATATCCGGCATTATGCTTTTCTTCTATATCTTTTGACAATGGTTTCCTGTTATGATATATGATCTTCATGCCTGATGCTATTGCGCGACGGGCAACAGCCTGTCCTATCCTGCCCATGCCGAAAATACCCAGTGTTTTCCCATATAGGGGCATACCCAGGTTACCATATAATCCCCAGTCAAGTTTTTCTCCACTGTGTAATTTATGGTTAGAATAAGCCACTTTACGGGCTGTGGCTATCATCAGGGCAAAACAAAGTTCGGCAGTAGGTTCCAATACAGATTGGGGTGTATTTGTAACAGCAATTCCTTTTGATGCAGCATAATCGACATCGATATTATTATAGCCTACACCATAATTGGCTATTAGCTTGAGGTTTTTACCTGCATTCATTACTTCCTCATCTGTTTGGAATGAGAAATTAGGAACCAACACATCTACATCAGCGATTCGTTCCAGTATCTCATCTTTCTTAAACATCTTTGTTTCGGGATATACTATCTCAAACTTTCCATCCAAAACGGAAAAGCCTTCACGCTTAAAGTTCTGTCCCATCAATATCTTTTTCATAAGCAATCTTTTTAGTTCCCAGGTTTTCGTTTCTCTATCATATCTAATAACAACTCAGGCTCATCAGTTGTTATTAATCGAACCCTCTTTCGAGAAACCGAAGCATATTATCCTCTTTATTAACAGTGAGGACATTCAAAGTAAATGATGATAATATCAGATTTCATCTTGTTTCTCAAGCTTCCTATTAATCCTTTTTAAAGAAAGGGAAATCTCAATGATAACGTCTACTAACCGTGCAAGGAACAAAGATCCTGATGCTATGATCACAAATACTAATAAACCTAACCACACATAGTTTCCTCCAAAATCAGCAACAAACAGGCCTAGCGCTATACTTGCTATTATTCCTACAACCAGAAGTATCCTGTTTAATGTATCCAACATTTCCTCGGCATAAATCTCCTCTTTTGTTTTCATATGATATTATATTAAGTGTTTAGTAAATCTTTAAAGGGCTGTTTTACAGGTCGATTATAGTCTCAAATACAGGTTCATATCAGAATATCTGTCACAGTATTCCTTTTTCTACCAACATTTCCCGTATTTCTACCCAATCAACGTAAGGCCTTTCCGATGTAGAATCATCTGTAATGAGTGGGCAGCCCAGATTAGCATCATCGATATAGAGTTGGCCATAAGCTTTAGGCGATGATGTCCAAAACCGCTGGGTCGGATTTTTCTGTATGCCATATAAAGGTATATCATTTTCGGCAAACCAGTTTACAGCTTCGGTCAAAACATTCTCCTCTACTATTATTTCCAGACCATCCACTTTCTTTTTCTTCTTGCGATCACTACGCATAGTGAAAAGGATAAGCCGATGTCCTTTATCTGTCAACTCTTTTAATACAGGTACAGCCCCTATGTCCTTACCTATAGCCGGATATTCATGTGCTACACATGTTCCGTCAAAATCTATACATATATCCATACACTTAAAACGGCAATTTATAACTTTTTGTTCTCACACAAAAACCCGGTACATAGCATGCCCGGGTTCTTTGTCATATATAGGAGAATATGATTATTCTTTTTCTGTTGATCCTTTGATATCGTCTTCCAGTCCGCTTACCCCGTCTTTGAAGTTTTTGATTCCTTTTCCGATTCCTTTCATTAGTTCAGGGATTTTCTTACCTCCAAAAAGAAGTAATACGACAATGGCAATGATAATAATCTCGCCTGTTCCCAGATTACCTAAAAATAATAGTGTGTTCATATGGCTTGTTTTTATGTTGTTTTTAAATTCACCCTGCTAAAATAGTCAGAATAATGCAATCTCCACTACTTTTTTAGATATTTTACACTTGTTAACCTCATCGCAATAATGCATTCGGGGTCAATTCTTGAAATCCAGTTCTCCATCTTTCATATCCACCACTATCGGATTCGATTTATCTACTGTTCCTGCCAGTAACCGTTTAGAAAGAGTATCCAGTACCATTCGCTGTATCGCACGTTTCACAGGACGTGCCCCAAATTCAGGATCATAACCCATCTGTGCAATCCATTCAATCGCATCATTCGTAAATTCAAGTTGCACCCCATTGTTTTTCAGCATTCGTACCACTCCATCCAACTGGATTCGGACTACCTGTTCGATCTCTTTCACATTTAATGGTTCAAACATAATGATCTCGTCAATACGATTTAGGAATTCGGGGCGGATAGTCGTTTTCAGCATATCCAATACTTCATTTTTCGTTTTCTCCACTATTTCGTCCCTATTTAGTGGGGTGATACCCATAAAATTTTGGCGTATCAGTCCCGATCCCATATTAGAAGTCATTATGATAATCGTATTTTTGAAGTTAACCACACGTCCCTTATTATCAGTCAGGCGTCCGTCATCTAATACCTGCAAAAGGATATTGAACACATCGGGATGCGCCTTTTCAATTTCGTCGAACAACACTACTGAATATGGTTTGCGGCGTATAGCTTCAGTTAGTTGGCCACCTTCGTCATACCCTACATATCCCGGAGGTGCCCCGATCAGGAGGGTAGCGCT
>JAITVH010000009.1 GCA_031285905.1 Prevotella sp. | reverse complement strand
TTTTGGCCTGCTGCTCAGGAGTAAGAATTTTGCTGATAGATTCCTGATGCTGGTCTGTCAATTCTTTCATCTTAGCTTGCTTGTCTTCTTTCGACAGATTCTTGTTGTCTCTCAATTCTTTCATTTTACTATGGAAATCTTCTCCTTCCGACTTCATTTTCTCTGCCTGATCTGTTGTCAGATTTAATTCTTTAAGCATAGAATTATTTCCTTTTCCTTTTTCCGGTCTATCTTGTGCGCTTAAGAATGCAGAAAAAGATAAACCAACGATAACTAATGATATAAACAATCTTTTCATAATCTTACTTTTTTAAATGTTCTATTCGGTTAGATGTTAATTGTTTCTTTAGGTTTAAAACATAATTATTTTTTAACATTTAACGAGGGGAATATAAATAAAATAGGGTAACACATCAAAATAAATATAATTGTTTTAAACGGTTGTAGGGGCGGAATATCTTCCGCCCGAAATAGAGAATGGTCTGTGGGCGGAAGATATTCCGCCCCTACAAGCTTCCAAATGCGATCCAATAATTTTGATCTGTTTACTTTGAGAATAGCATAATCATCGATAAATGTATTATCTTTATCAAGGCTTTTGATCGAGTGTTATATGGAAAAAGGCAGGCAATCATCAAACATTCTCAGATCCATCTGGAATAAGATGTTTAAGAAAACAACTCCTGAAATCAATGTTTATTTTATTTCGGGTATGTGCTATAATTGCAAAGTTTTTGATAAATTGAAATTACCAAAAGGCTATAAGAAAGTATATATAGAATGGCATATTCCCCGTATGGATGAATCATTGAATGAATATGCCGAAGAAATGGCGCAAAATATTAATAAAAGTCGACCGTTTGTGCTGGTCGGGTATTCATTTGGCGCTGTCATCATACAGGAGATGAACCTTTTCCTCACTCCGATAAAAAGTATTATTATTTCTTCTTTTAAGAATAAGAGCGAAGTCCCTACACTCTTCCGTGCAGTCAGGTTTTCTAATCTTACAGAGAAGATTCCAAAGAGCCTATACTCTTCTACTGAGTTTATCACCAATGCATTCAATAGGTTTGTATATAACATACCTACACAAGAAATTTCGGGTATAATGACCTATACTGATCCGGTATATATAAAATGGGCTATAAAACAAATCACAGAATGGGTACCGGAAAATAAATTTAAACATCTATACCACATACATGGTACTGAAGATCAAATATTTCCTTACGAATATATAAAAGATGCTTTTCCCGTAGAAGACGGGGATCATCTGATGGTGATGAAAAAGGCAGATGTAGTGAGTTCTATCTTAGGAGGAATACTATTGATGAAGGAAGACTAGAGTTATATCAAGCATCAGATGTAGGTCACCCGTAGGGGCGAATAAATATTCGCCCGAATATGAAAATGATGTTTTTAAAAGCAGGCGAATATTTATTCGCCCCTACGGAAAAATGCTTGCATAGCCTAATAGATTATTTTTCTAATATTTCTTCTAACGGGATATATCCCGTCTTTTCCACAAGCTCTTGTCCCTGATCAGATAATATCCAGTTTATAAGCTTATTTACATTTTTATTTAACGTATCTGTTGTAATTGCGTAAAACTCTCCTGTAAATGGGTATTCTCCTGTTCTTATTGTTTCCTTTTCAGGAGTTATGCCATTTATTTTCAATAGCTTTATCTGATTATTTCCGACCATTTCAGTGGCAAAAAATAAAAAGCTGTATCCGATAGCATTTTCAAAGTTTTTATAGTCGGCTGTTTGCTCAATTATTCCTCCCATCCCTGTAGCAATATCCTGTGTCGGGGCTTCTGTTAAGGGCTTGTCTCCCATTATTTTTTCCAGCATGGTTTGGCTTCCGCTGTTTTTAGGTCGCTGAAATGCTTTTATTTCTTCGTTTCGTCCACCAACCTCTTTCCAGTTAGTTATTTTACCTGAATATATATATTGTATTTGAGATACAGTAAGCTCTGAGACTGGATTATTGGCATTTACGAAGAAAACAAAAGCCTCTCTACCTATAGGAGTCATTATAAATTCTTTTTCCGATCCTGCGGCTTCTTCACGTTGAGACTGTGATGGAGCAGCACAAAAGATAACATCTGCTTCACCTTCCAAAAGTCTCTCATAGGCTAGGGGAGTAGTATTACTTCTGACATTACTATTATATGGATCATATTCATTTTCGGGATAAACGGCCCTTGTAAATGCTGCATAAAGAGGATACAAGGCCGTAGCTCCATCGATGGAAGGAAGACTATCAGTTAGCTTGAGAGTTGACTCTTCGCCAAGGAACGCTGCTTTAGTGTTTGTTCCGAAAGGTTCATAATCAAACAGGTTTACTCCTTGTTCATCCACTGTTGGGATATTATCAATATATGCTTTGCGCGATTCGTATATAAATATAATCAGGATACTACATAGTAATAATACAATAAAACTATATCCAGCTACTTTAGGCTTCACTAATCTGAAGATAGCGATAACCAACCAGGCTATAAATACCGAACCTAAAATGAAAATAAGAGGATTATAAAAGTTCGATTCACCGGAAAGATCGGCTATAACCAATACAATCAGCCCTATAAATAAAGTGATGCCAAGTGAAAAAAGGAACAGAAAAAAGCGACCGATTGTAAATTTCTCTTTCATTTCTGGTGAACTTTATAACAAACCTTATCCGAATAATTGCCTGAAAGCTTCCTCTACTTTCCTTGCCTGTACAATTTCTATATTGACTTTAGTGGTAAATCCTTTTAAATTGTTTTGGGGAATCAGTATTTTTGAAAAACCCAGTTTTTCAGCTTCCAGAATACGTTGTTCAATACGGTTTACAGGGCGTATTTCGCCTGATAATCCTACTTCTCCGGCCATACAGACTTGTTTTTCAATCGAGATATCGAGACTGGAAGATAGAACCGCGCTGATAACGGCTAAATCCATACCCGGATCATTCACCTTCAATCCGCCAGCTATATTCAGGAACACATCTTTCTGAATAAGCTTAAATCCGGCTCTTTTTTCCAATACGGCCAATAACATGTTCATTCGGCGCAGATCGAATCCTGTGGCTGATCGCTGAGGGGTTCCATAGGCTGCTGTGCTTACAAGCGCCTGAGTCTCGATAAGGAAAGGGCGGATGCCCTCTATTGCTGCCGAGATAGATACTCCGCTCAGACCTTCATGATTTTGTGTCAAGAGGAGTTCTGACGGGTTACTTACCTCACGCAAACCGTTCTGCCGCATTTCGTAAATACCCAATTCGGCAGTGCTCCCGAAACGGTTTTTTATACTGCGCAATATACGGTACATATAATGTTGATCGCCTTCGAATTGCAAAACTGTATCTACAATATGTTCCAATACCTTAGGTCCGGCTATGCTTCCTTCTTTATTGATATGCCCGATCAATACAACGGGTGTACTGGTTTCTTTGGCGAATTTCAGAATGGCAGCCGAACATTCGCGCACCTGCGAAACGCTTCCGGGTGAAGATTCTACTGTGTCAGTATATACGGTCTGGATAGAATCAACAATAACAAAGTCAGGATTGAGATTCTTTATATGTACGAATATTTGTTCAAGGTTTGTTTCGCAAACAATAAAGCAATTCTCGCTATTGGAATTGATCCGATCGGCTCTCAATTTTAGCTGCCGGGCACTTTCTTCTCCTGATATATATAAAGTCTTTATTTCATTTAGTCCTAAAACCGTTTGGAGAATAAGGGTTGATTTCCCAATACCGGGTTCTCCTCCTACCAATACCAGTGATCCGGGAACAAGTCCCCCGCCTAATACCCTGTTGAGTTCTTCATCATGCAAATTGATGCGAGGTTCCTCTCCTGTTTGTATGTCTTTCAATAACAGTGGTTTGGCTTTCGATGTCTCAAACGAATTAAGTGCATTTCTTGCAGAAGGTTTTTCCTTACTGATAATTTCTTCTACGTATGTATTCCATTCACCGCATACAGGGCATTTCCCAAGCCATTTGGGCGAATCGTTGCCACAATTGCTGCATACATATACTGTTTTAGTTTTTACCATATTATTTTCTCCGACTTTTTGGTTCCTTGCTTGGTTCGTACCTGTATAACGTAAAGTCCTCTCTTCAGGTAGCTTATGTTTATTGTATGGCTTGCTACTTCAGCATTTTTTATTTTATATAGAGTGTCACCATCAAGGTTGAATATATATATATCTTCAATAAGGTCATTCTCCTTATGAATTTTAACGATTAATTCTTTATTCTCATTTATCGTGAAATCTACATCCCGATGAACAAAAACATCTATTGTTTTTGTTTTTTCTTTTTTGTCTTTAATTATTAATTGGGTAGTACCTGTATTATTACCTTTTATATTGATCGAATTGCCTGAAATAGAGGCAGATGCAATATTGTTATCTCCGGAAGAAACTGTATATGTTCCATTACCATTAATGATACGTACCGACTCAGATGAGTTTAACAACAAGTTCAGTGTGCTTTTTGCCAATAAAAGTTCCTGATCTATATTTTCATTATTGAAAAGGCCGGATAGGACAGTGGTTCCCGTATTTTCAGGATCCAGGTATGGTTTCATATGTGAATCAGTATCAGGATCTTGATCCCAATGGTACCAGAATTTACCGTAATAATCGGTTGCTGAAGGATTGGAACAGCTATTACCTCCTCCTGTTAAAGTGCCAACAATTAAACCATTCTGGTTAAATAACGGGCTTCCCGATGATCCGCCTCTTGTAGCGCCCAGTGAATAGTTTACGAGCCAATGGGTTTCTTTTTGTGCAAAATCACTCCATTTTCCCGAACGGGGAGCTTGATCAAAAAATGTAATCTTCTTAATATCGCCCCAGGGATGATGAATAACCACTCCGCTTTTTATATTCGTATTCCTGCTTTCAACATTCCATCCGTTAAAATAGACATCCCAGTCTTCCGGAACATCTTCTGATAGTTTAAGCAGGGCTCCGTCGCTACCATTGATGGGATTTGATGTTATAAATTCTGATCCTTTATGGTATTTGTACTTAGGCAATGTGTTCTGATCGCATTCGGGTGATTCGTATTCGAAGAAGAATTCTGTATTATCTCCTATTTGCTTCTTCGTCATGTTATCAAAACAATGATTAGCTGTCAATATATAAGGCGTTTTATCGTTTTTTACATTGTTTATCAAAGTTCCGGAGCATAAGTATGTTTTATTATCTGATTTTGTCATTCGCAGTTGTACTACTCCTTTCTTCTGGTTCAACCATGATGCTCCTTCAGGGCAGTTAACGTTGATCATACATGAATTATCACTGGAATCAAAACCGCTTAGCTCGTCACTCTCATTTTCTGTATATTTATATCCCACCCGCGCAAAATGTAGCCTGGGTTTCTCACTCTTATTTGCAGGAGCCAGGTATTCTAAAATAACATTATCACCTGTCAAATTTTCAATAGAATATGCCCCTCCATTAGGATTGTCATAATGAGAGTATATAGCCGACTCTTTCAATTCATTTTTATTATATACATACAATAAGCCATCTTCAGGCAGGTAAAAATCATCAAAACTCAGGAAGAAACCTTTGGACTGAGGTACTTGAATAGATAGTTTCCATATATATTCATTTTTTGATAAACTAACCCATTGTCCGATAGTATCCATATTTACATTAAGCGAGTACAATTGAGATTCAGGCAAGGGACGCCCCATTTTTTGTTGCAATATTTTGGCTACAGTGAACTTTGTTGTTGTCTGATCGATAATCATAGAAATCTGCTTTCTGTCTTTGCTCAACTCATATTGTAGTTCCTGTGCCGGCAGAGGAGTTAAATTAATAAAAATGAAAGTGATAAATATAACTCTATTAAGGAAATATCTCATAATTTTGTGATTAATTGCTGTACATACCTATTAACATCATCTCTATTTACCAACTCTTCAGTTTCGAATATTATATTAGCTTTAGAGTAATAAGGTTCCCGTTTTTCAAGATTCTCTTTTACAAAAGAAAGTAATTCGGTTTCATCCTTATCTTTGATCAATGGCCGTTTATCTTTACATGTATTTAGCCGTTCGGATAAGGCTTGAGGTGTAGCTTTAAGATAAACTGTAGTTCCCGTATTATTCATATAGTCCATATTGTCATAAAAACAAGGGGTGCCCCCCCCGGCAGAAATCACTACATCTTCAAACTCTCCCACTTCCAGAAGCATTTTCCTCTCTATTATACGAAATTCTTCTTCTCCCACTTCCTGAAATAACTGAGCTATTGTTTTTTGAAAACGGGCTTGTATAAAATGATCCAGATCGATAAAATCGAGTCCCAATTCTTTTGCCAACTCTCTTCCGGCAGTTGTTTTACCGGCACCCATATATCCTAGAAGGAATATTCTTTTCATTCTCTATATTTTCATGCTAAAGTACAAATGTAAGAATAAATATTACTTATATAAATGAAAAAATAAGAAATGAAGAGAGGATTTCCCTTACATTTCTTATTCAACAGAATTATATATTAGTATATCGTTCAGTTACATTATAATATATTTACAAGAAAGTCTTGCATTGTATTCTCCTTATAATACTATCATTGCTTTTTACAACGTACTGACTCCAGTTGTACTTTATGTGCGTAAGACTTTCCAACCCGGCTATGCTCCGTATGGAAAAAACGATGCCATCCATCATTCCCGTTATGCTGCGAACTTGCCCAATAAACACCTATATAAAGCCTGTCACGCTGGGCCATTGCACCAATCTGTCCATCTTTCGGTTTAATCCATCCCGGCAGTGTTATATTGAAACCTTTTAATTTAGGCTCCAGGCTATAACCTCTTGTTCCTACAACATATGCATATTCTTTTTCGAAGAGCGGACACGCCTCTTTCATTGAGCCTGCATGCCCCAAGTGATTGTTTTCGAGTGCAACTCCCCTGAAACTTTGATCCAATACAATATCCCAAGCAGGATCCCATTGGTTTTGTGTTGCTCTGATCAGAGAAATATCCTCACTATCATATTGGTCGTAAGCTCCTGTATTGTCAAAGAAATGTTTTTCCAATACGTTCCAGTCCCTATCACTGGGCAAATACCAGCCATCTGGGCATATACCCTGTACTTTCCCGTATAAATTCTCTACCTCATTCTGTCCGGCTACAGCTGTCGTCTGAGCTTCTTCAGTAGAGTTAGTGTCGTCAAAATTCCGCCCTGTGGCAGCATACCAGTTATATAACAACCCCTGCTGAATATTCCACCCTTCCGGTTCTGCTCCCCAATTGTCAGCTAACCCAATAGCCTCCTAGTCAACCTCTACCCAGGTCAGTTTATCACCCATTACCTGATATGCATATTTACCCTTCCCATTATCATGGTTTTCCACGGGTTTATCATCAAAAGCAATAAGTGTTTTTCCTGCGTTATAAGCAGGGCTATTCTCTGCATAAGTTTTTGCAGCCAGGTTTGTTATCATCCAACGACCGGCAGTACCATACCCGGCAGAATAGAAAACATTACCATCCTGATCGGTATGGCTTAGCACCTGATCTCCCCATAAAGCCGGATCCAATCCATCGCCATTAACAATGCCGGACTTATCAAAGCCTGTGGCACATTGCACATAGCTTACTTCCACCGGATAAAAGCGCTGTATTCTGGCTGTGTCTGAAAAAGTAAATGTTCCGGCCATCTTATATCTGCTGTCCGGAGGATTGAGATTTCTTTCCGGTTTGTAGTAATGTATAGGAGGTGTAGCTCCATCTATTATTTCCTGTCCTCCCATTTGAGGGATGCCTCCTGTTGAAGAAAAGATATTGGGCTCTTTCTCTTCATAAGCCATTTTCCATACGGCATTACTTTGCTCCTCTAAGTCATTGAAATCACCATCCCATCCACCATCCGGCTTTAAGGGTGTTATCAAAAAACGATATGTGAATGTACCGCTTCCGTATCTTCCTCCTCTTCTAAGCCTGGTACCCCATTGCTGCAGATAGTAGTTGGTCTTTTTAATTACCAGCCTGTAATTGGTCTGGTTTAAGCGAATCGTTACATTATTACTTCGCCCGCATTCATCTGCCGTAGTTTGAAATTTCACTGTGGTTTCCCTGCTGATAAACGGATTACACCAGTCGGGATTACAGTCAAGGTATACTACGTCAGACATAGTCGTTATATCGAGAGGATAAATGGTGGGGTTTATAGAGGGGTTAGCCCATGTTGCAGGATTGTTGCTGTTAAACGTCAATCCTGTTCCTATTGTGTTCTCTATATTATTATCCTTACTCACACTCAAATTTGAAGGAATCCATCCGATACTCAATTTTTCATCATAAGTGAAAGGTCTCAAATCTGTACCACTTGGAACCCTGATTAGTATTGTATTAGCATCCAACAGTTCCGCGTTTTGGTTAGAAGATAGAATTTGAGGAACATCCAAATAACGAACATCTCTCAATGCATCCCATGTTATACCATTCCAAACATATGTGCCTTTTCCAAAGCCATTACACCTATTCAGGTTATATACGAATAACCCGGTATGGTTACTATCCTGCTCATCTTTTAAACTACCCGTATAATTTTCATTCGCAGCACCGGATCCCGGAGAGGTTTCGAACATAGGAAAAAGATCATCCTTGTCAGTTAATCTAACTCTTGGTAATAACAAGCCTCTTGTTGCATTGGAATTATTCGATTCTGGGGCTTTTTCCTTTAAGTCCAGTAAACTCCCTTTATTCGAATCTATATTGGAACCGATTGTCACTTGAGCCTCGAGTCTAAAATTCGCGATTAACAGGACGAATAATAAATAAAAAATTATTTGTTTATTTATTTTCATAAACGATGATGTTAATGCGTAAATAATCCGCTTTGCCTCCAATAAAATGAATAGCTATAAATATTAAAAATGAAGTTCATAAAGTATTATAATAAACCAGTCTTTCTGTTATATACTATAACTAACATAACGAGAAATAGTTTATCGTTCTTAAGTTTTCTGGTAAAATAAAATTGCTCAATATCAACTTAAAAGTGTATGAATGTGATCAAATTTACTATTCCTGACTTTGTGATATTTCATGGAATTTTTCTTTCTGTATATTGTTATTTGGTAAAAATAGGAACTTTTTTCTGATTTATAAATAATTACATATAAAAGTAACTGAAATATGAAAAGAAAGGCAGTAATATATAATAGTATTCCATGTTTGAGTATATGACAACTTTGAGATACTTAATGATATTATGTTGCAATTATATTATCATAATAAAATAAAAATAATCTATTTAACACATCTGTTTTTTCGAAATAAATATCCATAAAACGGGCTTTTTCTTAAAAAATATGATAAGATAATACAATCTTTACAGATAATAATTATCTTTGCACATTAATAGTATACGTAATTACATAGCTTTACAACTTATTTTCTAGACTATAGCTAAATATGAAAACTAAAACTCGCGAACAAAATTACCTTACGATCTCGATCAGGACGGTCATTGTTATGTTCTTGATCTCGATAATTATAGTTTCGTGTAAATCGTCCCATTCCGTCAGGGAAATTATGGCATCACGAAATCCTAATGCCGAATATATACCACAATCTATAAAAGTAAAAGTCCCTAAGACAACGGACAATGCGCTGGTCAAAGATTTGTTTCTGAAGTCGGAACGGCCCTCTATAGAACTACCTCAAATGGAAGGCGGCTCTCGCGTTGTATCGGAACAAGTTAGTTATACCAATGCAGAAGTAATAACACGCCGAACAGGAGATCCCAATGCTCCGGTAGACCTGTCAAAAGAACAGCAGTTGAATGAGGTGGAAGTTGTTGCCAAGTCCCGTTTTACTCCTGAACAAAACGGACGTATAAATATCGATTTCATCATTAGAATACCACATGCATTAATGTCACCCAACTTTAGGGTAACAGTTTCGCCAAAGGTGTTGCATAACGATTCCCTTGTACCATTGAAAGAACTTGTTTTGAAAGGCGATGAATTTGCCCGCCGGCAAAAACAATCATATCAGGATTATGAAGATTATCTGAACTCTATTGTAAAACAAACCGATTATGATAGTGTGTTTGTTGATTATGATGGTGTAAGAAAAGATATCATTTTCCAACAAAATTTCTATTACGAGCAATATCGTAAAGAATGGAGTAAACAGATGGATTATGAAACCTGGAGAACAAACAAGGAATATGCCGATGCGCTTCAGGAAGCTTCCAAAATAGGTTACGATGAAAAGACTTATCATGCCAATGTACGTAAGGCCAGGATGGAAGCTATGAAAGAATTTGCCAAGGGAAAGGATACTACAGGCTTCTATGCCCGTTTTATGCAAAAAGTAGCCAAACCTTCGTCAATAGAAAAAGGTAAACTAAAAGTAGAACAGCGTTCCGATTATCGTGGAGATTTCTATCAGGAATATGAGCGCAAAGCTATGGAGAGGGTACTGAATGACTGGAATAACGGAAAAGATACTACAGGATCCTTTGCCAAATATATGAAGGGATTTGATAATACCCTGAAAAAAATGGTATTGGAAGGTGAGGATTTGAAGAAAATTCCGGAAAGATTCAGAGATCTATACAAAACCAATAGGGGGATGGAGGAAATCCAAAACCAGGTACTTACTGAAGAAGATTCGATTGCAATAGCCCAGAACAGATATAAAGTAGAGGATATTGCTCTGAACGAGATGAAGGATCAATTGCGCGAAGAAAGAAAAAAAGAAATCATCATATTCCCTTATGAACAAGGGGTTCGGCTAGATTCTGTTATTCGTACCGATCATGATTTTGTCTATTATTACAATCAGGATTATCCTGTAACCCAGGGGTTAAAGAGCGTGCGTCTGTTCCTTAATACAGCAATCGATGCAATTGACAGAAGCCGTTTCGAACAACCATATTCTGATACCTTATCATATTTCATATCGTCAATGTCTCAGTTAGTAGATGCTTCTTTGGTAAAGAAAACAACTACCGTACACAGGGATATGTTTAACAGTATGATCATATATCCGAAATTTGCACCAGGCAGACATAATTTTAGTGTAAGTTATAGAGATAATAAACAGCAGGTGGATACGCTTCTGAACGAATATAGAGGACTTCTGCAAAAACTGCAAGTGCAAATGGATAGTGTTACTATATACATGACTACATCATTGGATGGAGACTATGATAAAAATTCGGAATTGGCAGTAAAACGGGCTGAAGCTCTTAGCGATTACTTTGTACAAACATTGGGAAGCCATACAGCATCTGTATTCAAACCTATGTTTAGTACAGGAGAAGACTGGAGAGGACTGGCCAGACTGGTTGCCAGACGAACAGATATGCCAAATGCAAAAGCAATTCTGGATACGTTGGCCACAGCCAGATTCCCGGATATGACTGAGCAGACTATCAAGAAGCTATATCCTCAGGATTTCAAGATCATTAGCGATTCAATATACCCTAAGTTAAATAAAGCAGAAATTGTTATGTATATGTCTCGTCCCGGTATGACCGATGAGGTAGTTGTTAATACAGATGAACGTCCGGATTATGCACGTGCGATCAAGCTTATGGAAGAAAGACAGTATTGGGAGGCACTCGAAATATTGAAAAACTATCCTGACTATAATGCAGCATTGTGTCTGGTATGCTTAGGATATAACCAGCAAGCTTATGATTTACTGCATAGCCTGAAACAAACAGGAGGAACAGAATATCTGTTAGCAATTCTGGCAGTACGTTCAAAAGATGACAATCTGGCTATACAACACTTACTCAAAGCATGTGAGTTGGATTCGTCGAAAGCCTACAGGGCTCCGCTCGATCCTGAGATTGCTACGCTGGTTAATAAATACAACCTGCAAAGCCAGATAGAAGCAGCAGGAGGTGGTGCATCCTCAGTTGAATAGAAGAAATAGTAATTATAAAATAGTAGACCCTGGTTGAATTGCAATCAGGGTTTATTGTTTATAGGATTATTATTAATAAAAACTTTTATAGCCCTATTCATCGAATTTTATTACATTTGTACTACCTATCTTAACCAACAAAAATAATGAAGTTTAGTATGGAATACAGAAACTTAACCTCTTCCGAAAAAAAACAGTTAATGTCGCAGGGATGCAAAGCAGATAACTGGGATGATATTATTGTTAAAACAGATTTTGTTCCTGATTATATCAAATCTGTTAATTTTTCAGGAAAAGTAAAATTAGGAGTATTCGAGAAAGAATTTACTTTGCCCGGAGGCTTGAAAAAGCATTCAGGTATTAGCAATACATGTATCCATAACTGCGAATTAGGTGACAATATCCTTATCGAGAATGTACAAAACTATATTGCAAACTATAGAATAGGCAATAATGTGCGTATCCAGAATATTCATCATTTATATGTAGAAGGTGAATCTTCCTTTGGTAATGGTGTTGAAGTCTCAGTCCTGAATGAAACAGGAGGGCGCGAAGTGGTGATACATGACCGGATGAGTGCTCATTTTGCTTATATACTGTCTTTTTACAGGCATCGTCCTGCTTTGATAAAGAAAATGCAGGAAATGGTCTTTAAATATGCTAAGGAAAAAACTTCAAGTGTAGGTATTATCGGAGATGATGTATCTATCGTAAATGCCGGTGCTATCAAAAATGTATATATTGGAGATTGCACCTCTATAGAAGGAGCCCGCCACCTTGAAAACGGAAGTATAAACAGTAATGGATTTGATCCTGTGCATATCGGTTATAGTGTGATGGCTAAAGACTTTATTATATGTTCGGGATCGAAGGTAGAAGATGGAACTATGCTCACCCGTTGTTTTGTAGGGCAAGCATGCCATTTGGGACATACTTATTCGGCAGGAGACTCTTTATTTTTTAGCAATTGTCAGGGAGAGAATGGAGAAGCGTGTGCGCTTTTTGCAGGGCCTTATACGGTCACCCATCATAAATCTACTTTGCTGATAGCCGGTATGTTTTCGTTTATGAATGCCGGTTCAGGCTCCAATCAGAGTAATCACATGTACAAACTAGGGCCTATACATCAGGGAATTGTTGAGCGTGGAGGAAAAACTACCAGTGATTCTTACATTGCCTGGCCGGCGCGCATCGGAGCTTTTTCGTTGATTATGGGTAGGCATTATCATAATTCCGACACATCGGATATGCCGTTTTCATATCTGATCGAAGACAATAATGAATCCGTACTGGTTCCTGGAATCAATCTGCGGAGTGTTGGTACTATTCGTGATGCCCAGAAATTTCCTAAAAGAGATAACCGGAAAGATCCCAATAAACTGGATCAGATAAATTTCAATTTGCTGAGTCCATACACTGTTCAGAAAATGTTTAAGGCCATCGACATACTGGAAGGGTTGAAAAAAGCATGTGGTGAGACTTCCGGATCATATACCTACCAGAGTTGTAAAATTAAGGGGACTTCTTTAAGTAAAGGAATTAAGTTTTATCATATGGCTATCAATAAGTTCCTTGGCAACTCTATTATTTCCCGTTTGGGTAATTATACTTTTAAAAGTGATGAGGAGATCAGAGCTTGCCTGAAGCCGGATACCACAATCGGATTAGGCGAATGGAGCGATATTGGCGGAGTACTGGTGCCGCGTTCAGAAGTGGATAAACTTATTAATAACGTAGAATCGGGAAAAATAGATAATGTAAACGAGATAAATCAAATTTTTGAACAGTTACATAAAGATTATTATAGTCTGGAATGGACTTGGGCATGGGACAAAATACAACAATATTATAACCTGACTCTTGAAACTATTACGGCACAGGATATTATAAATATTGTAAACGGTTGGCTCGAATCTGTAGTGGAACTGGATAAGATGATTTATAAAGATGCCAAGAAAGAATTCTCCCTTACTTCCCGTACCGGATTTGGTGTTGATGGAGACAGTGAACAGCAGCAAATAGACTTTGAACAAGTCAGAGGAATATTTGAAGAAAATGCTTTTGTAAAAGTAGTCCTTCAACATATTGAAAAGAAGACGATATTGGGTAAAAGTTTGATCGAACGTTTAGAAGAAGTGAAATGTTAGGTTTAACTCCAATAAATAATAACTTTGTAGAAAATAATAATTTATATATAACCTCTAATTAACCTCTAATAATTTCGAAACATGAAAAAAATTACAATTTCCCTGATGACCATTTGCTGTATATTGACTTCAATGGGTGTTAATGCCCAGAAAATCAATAATTTTACACTTCCTTCGCCATGGTCTGAAGCAGCATTAAACGCCGAGACTCCTTTACCCGAATATCCCCGTCCACAAATGGAACGCTCTGAGTGGCTTAATCTGAATGGTACCTGGGACTATATGGGAGGTAAAGATCTGACCAACCCTGCCACAACAGAAACACCACCGGTATTCAAATCAAATCCGGAAAAGATTCTAGTTCCCTTTGTTCCCGAATCGGACTTGTCGGGAATTAAACGTAAAGATGAAACAAACTTGTGGTATAAACGAAATATTACAATCCCTGAAAAATGGAAAGGAAAACGAGTATTGCTTCATTTCGGAGCTGTTGACCGCATTGCGACTATATTTGTCAACAACAAGAAAGTGGGTAGCCATACAGGAGGTTATACCAATTTCAGTTTCGATATAACTGATTATCTTAAATCAGGTGCTAATACCCTTATTGTAGGAGCTTATGATCCAAATGATGGTAAAGCTGCTTCCGGTAAAAACGGCCCTCACGGGGATTATACCTTTTCGTCCGGAATATGGCAGACAGTTTGGCTCGAACCTGTGGAAAAAGAATATATATCGCAAATAAAACTTATTCCGGATGTAGAAAACGAGCGGCTGGAAGTCGTTGTTTCTTCCAATAAGGACAATATGAAAGTTACTGCTGTAGCCATGTATAGTGGTAGTGAGATAAATAAGGCAGATGGTAATGCGAACGAAAAATTCTATTTGCCGATGAGTAATCCTAAATTATGGAGCCCGGAAAGTCCTTTTCTTTACGATTTGAAACTTCAATTAAAAGATAAAGGTGGTAAGGTAATTGACGAAGTGAAAAGCTATTTCGGGATGCGTTCAATCGCTTTAGGCAAAGTAAACGGAGTAACAAGAACGTTACTTAACGGTGAATTTGTCTTACAACTGGGATTACTAGATCAGGGCTACTGGCCTGACGGCGTATTTACTGCCCCTACAGATGAAGCTCTCTTATTTGATATTGAATTAGCCCGGAAAACTGGATTTAATGTAATCCGTAAGCATATAAAAACCGAACCTCAACGCTGGTATTATCATTGCGACCGTTTGGGGATACTTGTCTGGCAGGATATGCCGAATATCTGGGAACCTGATGGTGTGGATTCCGTAGCTGTTCGCCAACAATTCAGAACTGAACTGAAAGAGATCATGGATCAGCATATGAGTTCTCCATCAATTGTTGCGTGGGTACCATTTAATGAGAACTGGGGCGCATTTGAAGTAACAAATATTACTGATTGGACAAAGAAGTATGATCCATCCCGTTTAGTGAATGGCAATTCGGGTTATAACTTTGCACCGGGATACAGGAAAGCATATGGAGACCCTAAGAATGGAGACTTTGTGGATTTGCATAACTATGGTGATATTAATGAAGGAGCAACTCCTAAGGCCGAGGAGAACAGGGCTTCCTCTATTGGTGAGTTCGGAGGCAAGGGATTATTTGTGAGAGGACATATGTGGCCGGTACGAAATAATGCTTATCAGATATTAGTTAATAAAGAACTACTTACAGATACCTATGTTATGCTGATCACTGAAATAGAACAGATGCTGATGTACAGGGGTGTTAGTGCAGCTATCTATACACAAACCACCGATGTAGAACATGAGATAAACGGACTTGTTACATATGACCGCAAAGTTGAAAAAATGGATTTCAGCAAGGTGAAGGCAATCAACGAGTCAGTTATAAAAGGTAGTAAGGATATGAATAGGCCAAAGAAATAATTTTGAATTTATCTATAGTATATATAGCTGTTAGCCTATAGCGATTAGCTAATAGCTTATAAGAAAAATATAGAAAAAGTGTAACCTTTGCCTCGCCTTCGCTTCGGCGATCGTTGATTGTTACTTTTTAGTTAAAATTGGTGACTTGGTACTTTCCTGTGGCAATGTAGGGGTGAAACATCTTACGCCCGCCTTAAAGATCGGGCGGATGATAATCCGCCCCTACCAAAGAGAAAGCTAAGAGCTAACGGCTATCAGTTAATAGCCAAATCTGTTACTTTTGTCACCTTTTAGTTAAAATGGTAGTGTCATGCTGAAGAATGAAGCATCTCGTCTGAGTGTAAGGAGATCCTTCCTTCGTCAGGATGACAAAGAAAGACAAAAGCTAAAACAAAGGGCTATGAACTAATAACTAAAATCTGTTACCTTTGTTACCTTTTAGTTAAAATTGGATTATAATAAATTGATGAACTATATTGAAACAATAGACTATTTATATAACCAACTTCCTGTTTATCAGAAAGTAGGAGGATCAGCATACAAAGAAGGACTGGATAATAGTCTGGCTCTGGATGAATACTTTTCCCAACCACACAGGAAATATAGGACGATCCATGTGGCCGGCACTAATGGCAAGGGTTCGACTTCCCATCTGTTAGCAGCTATACTTCAGGAATCGGGCTATAAAGTTGGCCTATACACTTCTCCCCATTTGCTCGATTTCAGGGAACGGATACGTGTTAACGGAGAAAAGATTTCGGAACAGTATATTGTTGATTTTGTAGCTAAACATCGTGAATCATTTGAACCTATCCAGCCCTCTTTCTTCGAACTGACCATGATGATGGCTTTTATGTATTTTGCCGATATGAAAGTCGATGTGGCTATAATAGAAGTGGGTTTGGGTGGCAGATTGGACAGTACAAATATCATCACCCCGGATATAAGCATAATAACGAATATCAGTTTCGACCATATGCAGTTCCTGGGAGATACCCTGCCCAAGATAGCCACTGAAAAGGCAGGAATTATAAAGCAAGGTATTCCTATTGTCATAGGTGAGGCTGAAGGTGAAGTCAGACAGGTATTTGAAGAGACAGCAAAGAGAGTAAACGCTCCAATCACATTTGCAGAGGATATGCATCTGATAGAATCTGCAAAGAATGCATCTGATGGCTGGTTACTCGAAGCAAAGGAATATCCACATCTGAAAGATGAACTACCCGGCTATGCGCAATTGAAAAATGCTGCTACAGTGTTATGTGCTGTGGATATTTTGAAAAAATCAGAATGTAATATACCCGAAGAGGCTGTTTATAAAGGTTTTGCCAATGTGGTAGAATTAACAGGGTTGATGGGACGCTGGCAGATTATCCAGGAGTCTAATCCTAAAATTGTATGTGATACAGGGCATAATGCAGCAGGAATAAAATATATTGCCGAACAATTAGCCCATGAGACCTATAAAAACCTGCATATCGTGTTGGGGATGGTAAATGATAAAGATATATCTTCTGTGCTGGCTTTATTACCAAAAGATGCTATCTATTATTTTACCAAAGCTTCTATCCCGCGTGCCATGAATGAGGATAACTTGAAAGTATTAGCAGAAAAACAGGGGTTAAAAGGTAATAGTTACCCTACGGTAGCCGAAGCAGTAAATAAAGCGATGGAGAATGCTGTTTCTGACGACTTTATATTTATAGGTGGCAGCAACTTTGTAGTAGCAGACGCATTAGAATATCTTAAATAAATAGGCTATGGACATATCTTCAATTACTCTTCCAAGACTTTATAATCAGCAGCTTGTAACGACAAAACTGGATAGACCTCAGGATGTTGTTTCCTGGATGGGAGCTATTCAGTCGCAGGATCTCGAAATGGCTAAATGGGCCATCGGGTTGCGCTTGCCAGAAATTACATACAAACAAGTTGAAGAAGCTATGAATCGCGGAGATATTGTCAGGACGCATATTCTGCGTCCCACCTGGCATTTTATAGCTAGCGAAGATATATACTGGATATTAGAACTCAGTGCCCAGCGGGTACTATCTATGTCTAAGTCGTACGATAAAGATTTAGGATTTACGGATGATTTTGTACTTAAAACTAATTTGCTGTTAACCAAAATACTGGAAAATAATGCAAACCTGACAAAAGAAGAAATCGGTCATAGGCTGAGAGATCATGGAATTGAATGTAATACTCATACCATAAGACACATTCTTTTCAAAGCCGAGCTTCAAGGTATTGTATGTAGTGGAACAGTTAATGGGAGAGAACAAACGTATGATTTATTGGAAAGAAAAATAGTCAAGACTTCCCCATTATGCATTGATAGATGTGATGGTAACTCTGAGGTTGGTTTTACAGGATTATCCGCAATTATCTCATAACTGGCGCAATCATCCAATATGCGGATAACAGAGCCATTCTCCATTGGCC
>JAITVH010000001.1 GCA_031285905.1 Prevotella sp. | reverse complement strand
GGCCAATGGAGAATGGCTCTGTTATCCGCATATTGGATGATTGCGCCAGTTATGAGATAATTGCGGATAATCCTGTAAAACCAACCTCAGAGTTACCATCACATCTATCAATGCATAATTACCAGATTAGTATTGGCTCGGGATATAAGGCCGCTTTGCATACTCATCCTATTGATCTGATAGCCATGACGCATAATCCGGCATTTTTGGAAAAAGATAAGTTGACTTATCTATTATGGAGTATGATTCCCGAAACCCGGGCATTCTGTCCCAAAGGATTAGGTATTATCCCATATAAGATGCCGAGTTCCATCGAATTGGCAGATGCGACAGTGGAATTATTGAAAGAATACGATGTGGTAATGTGGGAAAAGCATGGAATATGTTCAGTGAGTGAAAACATAATGGAAGCTTTTGATATGGTGGATACGTTATCTAAGTCGGCTCAGATTTATCTAACAGCTAAGTCGATGGGATTCGAACCGGAAGGTACTTCCATGAAGGATATGGAAGACCTGAGAATCGCATTTGATTTACCGAAGTAGTAGCCATCTATTAATAATGAAAATCTGTAAGTTAAGGCTGTCTTGTTAGGGACAGTCTTCTTGTTTTCTCAAAAGTGAAAGGTTAATCTATGATTAAAAAATGTAATAATTGGTAAATTAATCTTTCGTATCTAAAACTTTCTACGTGTCGTAGCGTTATCTATAAAACAAAAATAAGATGATTATGAAGAAACTATTATTAACATTGTTTGTAGCAATAGCACTTACTGCATGCGGAACAGCATACAATTCTCAATTAAAACAAGTGCAACTAAAGATGACTCCTACGGAAGTTGTAAACCTGATGGGCGATAAATATACTGTTATCAGTCAGAGAGATGCTGATAACCAAACTATAGAATATGTAGACAAGTATAAAAACCACTGGCGTTTTCAATTTGTAGACGGAGAACTCTATAAATGGGGTAGAGCAGAAGAATTTAACTAATAGCGATATATGTAAGAACCGGTCATCTCCGGTTCTTTTTGTTTATAATATTTCTTAACCTCAGAGAAAAAGAGTATAACTCCCTTCTATCAAGTTCCTAAAATCAGTATATTTGCCACAAATATATCATTAAAACATGAAGAACATTATAGCACTGCTACTTACAGGATTCTTATTTACGGCTGCAAATGCCCAGCATCTGGAGTTAAGAGACATAACCTCCGGTAAATATTATGCATGGGGTGTAAGTTCGGTAACTTCCTCTGCCGATGGGGAGTCATATTATCAGGCAGACAAAGAATATAAGAAGATTATTAAATATTCCTATAAGACAGGGCAGCCTGTCGATACGATATTTGATGTCGCCAAAGCTCGCGAAAGTACTATCTCTTCCTTTCAGGGATTTGTTATTAGCCCCGATGAGAAAAGACTACTGGTCTATACAGATTACGAACCTATTTATCGCCATTCATTTAAGGCTAATTATTACTATTATGATATACGTCGCAATATGGTTCGCAAACTCACCGAGAATACAGGTAAGCAGTCTATTCCAACCTTTTCCAGAGATGGCAGGATGCTTGCTTATGTAATTGATAATAATATCTGGCTGGCAAAATTTGACTATGATACTGAATCGCAGGTAACTAAAGACGGAGAGATAGGCAAGATCATCAATGGGGGTACAGACTGGGTATATGAAGAAGAATTCGGGACTACCTGTTTGATGGATTTTTCGGCAGACGGACGGTTGCTTGCATTCGTGCGATTCGATGAATCGGAAGTGCCTATGTTCTCGATGCAGATGTTTAATAACCAATTGTATCCTTATTCTTCCACATTCAAATATCCGAAAGCAGGAGAGAAAAATTCTACAGTCACGTGCAACGTCTTTGATGTAGATGCCAAGACTATCCGAAAGATGAATATACCAGAGAGCATGGAATATATCCCTCGTATAGAATTTCTACCGTCAGGAGACGAGCTTGCAATAATGACTTTAAACCGGGATCAGAACAAATTTGATATGTATCTGGCCAATGCCCGTTCGGCGGTATGCCGTTCCATCCTGCACGAGGAGAATAGTAGATATGTAGATTCCGAGTTGTTTGATTATATCAAGTTCTTCGGCAATCAGTTTGTCTATGTCAGCGAAAAGAGCGGATATACCCATATCTATTTATATGACAATACCGGTGTGATGCAAAAACAGCTAACATCCGGTAATTATGATGTAACTAAGTTATTAGCTGTTGACCCCGATATCAAAACTGTTTTCTATGAGGCGGCCGAAGAAAGTCCTTTGCAGAGGGCTATATACAAGGTGGATATGGTAAAAGGATTGAAAACGAAACTATCTGCCAAACAGGGCAGTAATAGTGCCACCTTTAGTGAGAAAGGCAAATATTACATCAATGGTTTTACAAATCTTTCTACTCCTCGTATTACTTCCGTGCATGATGCCACAGGTAAGGAATTGCGGGTGTTGCAGGACAATGCCCAATTGAAAAACTCATTGAGCGGACTGAACTTGCCAACAAAAGAGTTTATTACTGTAAAATCTGCTGATGGACGGGATCTAAATGCATATATAATGAAGCCTGCCGACTTTAACTCTTCACGCAAATATCCTTTGGTAATGGTACAATATAGCGGGCCAAATTCACAACAGGTTAGTGACAGCTATGGTATGGACTGGACTGATTATCTGACTACTCAGGGATTTATTGTTGCTGCTGTCGATGGCAGGGGAACGGGTGCCAGAGGCGAGGAATTCCGAAAATGCACATATATGAATTTGGGAATATATGAGTCTGATGATCAGGCTGCTGCTGCCAGATATTTCGCTACGTTGCCATATATTGATGGTAGTAAGATAGCGATCTGGGGGTGGAGCTATGGCGGATATAATGTGCTGATGAGTATGAGCCGCGGCAATGGAGTCTTTAAAGCCGGAGTAGCAATAGCACCTGTTACAGACTGGAGATATTATGATTCGGTATATACCGAACGGTTTATGCGTACACCACAACAGAATATGAGCGGTTATGATGCAGGATCAGCTATACAGTTAGCTAATAAGCTGGAAGGCAATTTGTTGCTCGTTCATGGCTCAGCTGATGATAATGTGCATTTTCAAAATTCGACAGAATATATAACAGCTTTGATAAATGCAAATAAACAGTTTGATATGTTTATGTTTCCTGACAAGGATCACTCTATAGGCGGATCTTCTAACAGAGCATATCTCTACGAAAAGATAATCAAATTTTTGAAGACAAATATGTAATGTGTTATTGTAAAACAAGTTAAATATATTCTATGTTTGCCTCTTAAAGCATTAAAAATCTTATATTTGTTCTGATAAAAGAGAACACTAATACTATATCCGGATGAAAGATTCTATTCATTTGAAGTACTTGATAACAAATGAAACTGACTTATTGTGGGGGCTTACTGTCAATTCGGTAGGCTATCAGAATATAGGGCCGAATTCTTTATATCCTCCGGGAAATCATCCTACCAGATATTTGTTTTCTACCGACAGAGGACGAATACTAGATGAATACCAATTGCTTTATATTACCAGAGGTAAAGGCACATTTACCTCGAAACAAGGTACTGACAATAAAAACCACAGGATAAAAGAAGGCAATATGTTCCTGCTGTTTCCCGGCGAATGGCACAACTATATGCCTGATAAACAAAGCGGATGGGATGAGTATTGGATAGGCTTTGCAGGAGTGAATATAGATAGCCGGGTACAAAACGGATTCTTCAGTAAGCAGAAGCCTATATACAATGTCGGTATTAACAATGAGATTGTCGAACTTTATAGACAGGCAATTCAGGTGGCTGTTGAACAAAAGTCGGGTTTTCAACAAATGCTTGCCGGTATCGTTAATCATCTATTAGGATTGGCCTATTCGCTCGACAAAAATTATTCGTTTGACAATTCCGAAGCTATCACCCAGATAAATAAGGCTAAAATCATTATACTGGAAAACTTTAAGGATATAAGACCGACAGATATTGCCGATAAGCTGAATATGAGTTATTCCAATTTTCGCAAAATGTTTAAGGAATATACAGGATTTGCCCCTTCGCAATATATACAGGAACTGAAAATACAAAAATCCAAAGAACTGTTGACAAACACGATGATTCCCGTAAAAGAAATCGCCTACATAATGGGTTTCGAAAATAAGGAATATTTTTTTACTGCTTTCAAGAAGAAAAACAAAACCACTCCTATCGAATACCGCAAATTTACTCAGGGACGACCGGAAGAGTAAGTCTTAAGATTTAAATTTTAACTAAAAGGTAACAAAAGTTACATTTTTGGCTATTAGCTGATAGTCGTTAGCTTTTAGCTTTTTTATTCTCTCTGTCATTGACTACGTTACACTCCGTCGAACGCTGTTTCTGAGGCAACGAAGGATCTCCTTTATTAAAAAATACTTCGTTTTTCTACCAGCTGGCGCGGACATCTTGTCCGTGTCCACAATACATACAGGTTGGAAACCTGCGCGAGCAAGGTGACAACCAACAGTCATAGCAGTGAAGCGTAGGTAATGCCCTTTTTAACTAAAAGGTAACAATAGTAACAGATTTGATATTATAAATTTTTAGTTCCATTTAAATTCACCATTTCAAAGATCATTTTTTTCGCTTTCAATTTTGGCTCCGCCGATTTACGCTTCGCTCCAATTCCATTTTCCATTTTCAACTTTCCACTAATTAAAACTATAGATAAATATCTTTAAAAAAAATTACACATTGAAAAGACAGCTTATATGATAAGAATATATGTTTTTTTAATACTGGTTAAAACCCTTTCGTTGCTTTCGATGTTTATTCTATAATCTTCCTTAAACGGAGATGGAATTTTAGGAACTGTCAAAATCCATTTATTAAAAAAATGTATCTTTGTCTAAATTTTCAAATCATAATATTAATTAATATATGGTTCTAACATCTTTATTAGATAAAATTGGTCGATATGTGCTCCTTATGCATAAAGTCTTTTCTAAACCGCAGAAATGGAATGTGTTTCTTCGTCAATTCCTTGATGAAGTCAGTAAATTAGGAGTTAATTCTATATGGATAGTTATTATTATTTCATTTTTCATAGGGGCGGTTATTGTAGTGCAGATCAAGCTCAACATTGATTCGCCTTTTATGCCGCGCTATACTGTAGGATACGTGTCCCGGGAAATACTTATACTTGAGTTCTCATCTACTATTATGTGTCTCATTCTGGCAGGGAAAGTGGGTTCTAATATAGCATCCGAAATAGGGACTATGCAGGTTACAGAGCAAATAGATGCACTGGAAATCATGGGTGTCAACTCAGCAAATTATATAATCCTTCCTAAAATCGCTGCCTTGATGGCATTTGTACCGGTATTAGTCGTGCTAAGTATGTTTTTTGGGGTTGTGGGTGGATTTGCAGTATGTATTTTCGGGCAGATAATGCCTGCCGATACATTTCAGTATGGTTTGCAGTCATTCTTTAAAGAGTTTTATATCTGGTATGCGATTGCAAAAACAATTGTATTCGCTTTTATTATAGCATCTGTAGCGTCATTTTACGGTTATTCAGCCCGGGGCGGATCATTAGATGTAGGAAAAGCGAGTACTGACTCTGTAGTTATGAGTAGTATTCTTATCCTTGTGGCCGACTTGTTACTTACTCAATTAATGATGTCATGATAGAAGTTAAACACTTATATAAATCTTTTGACGGACGTGAAGTACTTAAAGACATAAATATCGTTTTTGAGGCGGGAAAAACCAATCTTATTATAGGTCGTAGTGGTTCGGGTAAGACTGTATTGCTTAAGAATCTTGTAGGTCTTATGCGCCCTGATAGTGGAGAAATCTTATACGACAAGCGTGATCTGACCAGGATGAAATCAGATGAAGTAAAAGATTTGCGTCAGGAAGTTGGAATGATTTTTCAAGGATCGGCACTTTTCGATTCTATGACAGTATTTGAAAATGTAGGATTCCCATTGATGATGTTCTCTAATATGTCGAAAGAAGAACAGGATAAGCGTACGCAATTTTGTCTCGAACGTGTTAATCTGGGCGATGCGGGACACTTATATCCATCCGAGATTAGTGGAGGTATGATGAAACGTTCGGCTATTGCCCGTGCCATTGCCCTCAATCCAAAATATCTTTTTTGTGATGAACCGAATTCCGGCCTCGATCCACAAACATCCCTTGTAATTGATGAATTGATCCATGATATTACAAAAGAATATAATATCACTACCATAATCAATACCCATGATATGAATTCTGTGATGGGAATAGGAGAACGTATCAATTTTATTAAAGAGGGTGTATTGGAATGGCAGGGTACAAATAAAGAGGTAATGTCTTCTACTAATGAAGACTTTAACGACTTTGTTTTTGCGTCCGATTTATTTAAAAAGGTAAAGGCTGCTGAAAACGAAGGTATTAAACTTACATAATAATTAGTGAATTCGAAAATTAGCAAATTTGAAAATGATGTATATTTGCTAATCGGCTAGTTTCCGCATTCGCTAATTGACAAATTCGTTAATTAATAAACTATGAAAATAATATCCTATAATGTAAACGGTATACGTGCTGCCGTAAATAAAGGCTTGTATGACTGGCTCGAAAAGGAATCACCGGATATTCTATGTTTACAGGAAATAAAAGCCGGAGTAGACCAGATCGATCTCTTAACTATTCAGTCATTGGGATATAACTATTATTTCCATCCGGCAGAGAAGAAAGGTTATAGCGGGGTAGCTATCTTAACGAAACGTAAACCCGATCTCATTAAAATTGGGATGGATAATCATAAATATGATTGTGAAGGCAGGGTATTGCGCGCCGATTATGGAGATATGACAGTCATATGTGTCTATATACCTTCGGGTACTATGGGGGATATCCGTCAGGTTTTTAAGATGGAGTTTTTAGCCGATTTTACTCATTTTATTAACGAACTGAGAAAAGAACGTCCACAGTTGCTTATTTGTGGCGATTACAATATATGTCATAAGCCTATTGATATCAATCATCCCGAACGACATACCAAAAGCTCTGGGTTTTTGCCCGAAGAGCGTGAATGGTTTGACCGGTTCATTGATTTGGGTATGATAGATACATTCCGCGTATATGACCAGTCTGCTGAAAAATATAGCTGGTGGAGTTACCGGGCGGGAGCCAGAGGGAAGAACCTCGGATGGCGTATCGATTACCATATCATAACGGAAGAGGCGCGCCATTGTCTCAAAAATGCGGCAATATTGAACGAAATTCATTTTTCGGATCATTGTCCGGTAGTTGTAGAACTTGATTTTTAAAAACCACATCTTATAGATTTAATATATATTTAATAGCCTGCCATAAACAGGCTGTTTTCTTTTTTATTTATTACTTTTGTGGCTGGAAGTTCAGCCATATCTGAACATATATTTAT
>JAITVH010000158.1 GCA_031285905.1 Prevotella sp. | reverse complement strand
GTTGTCGAGTAACTACCATTCCCAATAATCGTCATAGATATTGATGATCATCCCTGCACCATCAAATACCTGTTTGTAAGGTCTAAATTTTCGGGGAGCAGTTACTGCTTCTGTCCATTTACGAGTGCCATATTTTTCTCCGTTCATAGAGAAATTTATAGATACTTCACAACTCTCTGTTTCGTACCATTCAACATATAAAGTGATATTTTCTCCTGGTTCTAATATTTTTATATTTTTTTCTCGGAATGAACCCTGCATATCTGTTACTTGAAATTGAGAATTATTTAAAATATCCAAAGTTGCTGTTTTTGGTCTGTAACCGCAGGAAGCCAGAATAAACAAGTAGAAGATAAGTAGGTGTATAAAAAATAGTCTTTTTTTCATCTATAAGATCCTCCGAAAAATTACGGAATTATTCCTAATTGCCATTCCCAATAGCCATCAAAGATATAAACTATCACTGTATCCCCATTTTCAACATATGGACTAAGTTTAAATCTACGAAGATCGGTCATTGCTTCTATCCATTCACGAGTGCCATATTCTTCTCCGTTCATAGAGAATTCCATGTATACTTCACTAATATCAACCTCATGCCATATTTGGATCATAGTACAACTTTCCCCTGGCTCCAGAATATCTTTATCCTCAATTAATACGGGGCTAAATGATCCCTGCAAACCTGTTATCTGAAATTGAGAATTATTGAAAATATGAAAAGTTGCTATTTTATCTGAGTAATCACAGGAGGAAATTATAAACACAATACTTATAAGTATCATAATAGTAAGAAAACATCTTTTCATTTAGTGTCTCTCACTTCTTTGCTACACTTGCAGCGTGAAATTGTAACAATGACCAAGCTTCCCACCAATTACGATTGATGCCTCCATCAGCTCCATTGTCATGCATATAATACTGTCCCTCCGACGATAATGGTACCGTTACGGTCCACCAGAGTACTTTTTGTGTTAGAGTGGTTGTAGCTTTGCGTGTACCAATTATGGTACGATAATGAAACCCACCGGAGAAAGTTTCTACCTTTGGAAGCCGTAAAGAAATTACTGGCAATTGATTTCCACGAATTGAAGCATTTATTGATTCCCAATCATGATTTACAATGAAGGGGATGCCCCAATTTGTAACTATCTTGTATGTTCCGCCCGTAAATGTGTTCATCCATCCATTCATTGAATCGCCTTCAAACCAATGATATCCCTTTGGTCCCTGTCCCATTTGACCTTCGATAGTTTTATAAAAGTTTTCAAGCTGTTTTTTGTCGTTGCTTATAGGGACATTTGCATATCCCGAATTTGTTCCAAGTCCAAGTATAATAAAAGCAATAACATTGGGACCACAATAGGTGCCACTATCATACCATGTGCTTTTATTCAACCAATCATTAAGCAAATAAGTTCCTGAATATGTAATTGCAGTAGAACGTGCAATACTGGAATAGTTGTTAAAAGCTTTTTGGAGTTCCTTTTCTGTCATGTTGATCACTTTATTTTCTAGTTCTTCTACTTCTTGCCAAAACAAAGCTAATTGGGCGGCTTTTTCCCTTTGAGTATTAAGGTAGTTTTCCTTTATTTCTCCAATATTTATTCCAAGTCGTTCAAGTTCTTCTTTTGAGTCATTCAATAAAATATCGAGGGCTTGAGTATCAACTTGATAATCATCTGTGCCTTCTGTACCTGCTATTGTACCAATAGAACGTGCCCGATACGGTTTTTGTTCTAATCGGCTAGGATATCCGCTGTCAACAAATTGCGTAGTATTATTCAAGACAGACCGTGCATTTTGACTTTCTATTTCATGTACAAAGGGCAACACATATTGTACTGGTGATCCTTCCCCTTTATCTACAGCACAAGAAATCGCGCCTACTTCTTTTCCGCTTTTCAAGATACGGAATTCATAATACCGGGGATCCCCTGTTGCATCATTATAGATTACAAGAGGGTATTCAGACAGCCATGCATCAAACCAAGAGTTTTCTGACCTTCGGTCATCAAGCTCATTTAAAGCAAAAAAGCGTGCAACCTTCCAATGTACAAAACCATCATTGGTTGCAATAACTTCCAGTAATTCTTGGCTTGCAAAAGGTGTAGTGTTACTGTCCTCTTTCGTTACAATTTCGTTTAAACTGTTGTTACATCCAATGAGTAAACTTGCAATACTGATTAAAAAAACGACAGATAATTTTTTCATATTTTTCTCCTATAATTTTTTATTCTATACATATCCTTATCTTATGTACACAAATTTCTATACGTCAAGTGTCTTTATACCGAAATAACCAAAGTTACCTAAAAAGTAACTCGAGTTACCTTTCATGTGACATAAGTAATATGATTGGTAACCGTGGTTACTTGATTAAAATGGTAATGTATCTTGTATATTTTTATGAAACGAATGTGCGGGGCACAAGATTTTTCGCCGATTTCAAACACAAACCCTTGATTGTTTCCACATTAGCTTTACAGATGCAAAAAAGTGATATACCATTTCAGACATAGGGTAGTTTTTTCAAGCGTGAGGAGTACATAATGAAATCGAAAAAAAACAGACTTGTTAATCCATTCCAACTTCTCGCCATTGGCGGATGTATCATGTCAGGAACAGCGACAATTCTTGCTCTCATCTATGGTGCTGATTTTGTCGCATCAGTAATTCCTTTTGCTTCCATAATAACACCTTGTATAAACGGACTCTGTACCGTTATCGCATTTCTTCTGATATTCAATCCGCACTGGTTTGCTTTGTTTTATGCTATGCTTTTTGTGCAGAGTCTGCATTTGGTATTTCTCGGATTTGATGTGATAGGACTTGGTCTCTATATTTTCCTTAATTTTATACTTTTTTGTAAAGGGTTTTATAAAAGCTTTTTTAAGTTGAAAGTCTTTTTGTGTTTAGCAATATGGGTTTTAATGATTATTCATATTTTATCTTTCAGTTGGGATAGGGTTTTTATAGGGTTTGCTGCTACGTTATTTGTTACAAGCACGTATGTTTGTATTTATTATCTGCCTAGAGATAGATTGTCCTATCTTTTGTCGAATACTCCAATTGATAAGATGAATTCCGTTTATCAATTGCCAGAACCTGGCAGTTCCCTTTGCTTGCAAGATTTAGGGCTTAGTGAACGCCAATGCGGATGTATCGAAGCTTGTCTTACAGGTTCTGTATTATATAAAGTGTTGGCAGATCGCTATTTAACAAGTGAATCAACCATTAAAAAAGAAATGGCATCTATGTTCAAGTTTTTCGGTGTTACAGACCGGGAATCCCTTATGTTGCTGCTTTCACAATATAAAATAACATAAAGGTGTTTTATATTTATGTTGTCGAGTAACTACCATTCCCAATAATCGTCATAGATATTGACCGTTACTGTTTCTCCATTACTTATGAGTTTGTATGGTTTAAATCTCTGCGAATCAGTCATCGATTCTTCTTTTTCTCTTGTACCATACTCTTCCCCATTTATATAGAAATTTACCGATGACCATACATTATTTTTATCACGCTCTAGATAATATTCTTCATCAATAACTTTCCTTTTTAAACATATATCATCCGCCAAGATTTACCGCCACGAGTGTCCCGTCTCCGGTATTCTCGTCGCACCGCACAGTTATCATGTAATTGTTGTATAAGAGATTTCTTCCCATTCCTGCACCGCAGAATGATTTGTCAACACCAATGAGTTTACCGTTTTTTGGGTTGTATACTCTTAGTCCGTAGCCGTGAGGTACATACATTCTGTTGTTATGGATGATTGGGTTAGTTCCCAAAGATTCAGAATCTAAAGGAATATCACTCCACACGAGTTCTCCGGTCTGAGCATCTATACAAAAGATATTTTGATAGTCATCTCCATCGCCGGGATGTCCTGAATTACCATTTGTATAATAGATTTTTCCATTATGATAAGTCAGTCCTAGTGAACTGGCCGAACTATACCATTCCTTATCAGGAGTATCGTCGGAGAAAGTCTTGAGAAATACTTGTTTCCCGGTATTTAGATTATATGCAGAGATACTTTCACTCAGAATGTATATAAGATCGTTATTAATAAGCAGCGGAAATGCAGCCATCCCATCGTCGTAATCTATCCAATTATGAAATACTTCTGTTTTTGTGTCCATATTAATGCCTACAAGCTCTACAGGATCATCATTGATCATAAAAGAAGTGCTAAGAGAATATATGATATTGTCTCTGGTTACTAGTTGTGCATACACACGTCCTTCTGTCTGTGGGTTCCAAACCATCTCTGGTTGTATATGTTGCGGTTCAGTGGGATTTAAGAAGCGGTCAATTACATGAGTATCAAGCTTTGCAAGGTAATTTTCTCCGCGGCCAATCTGAATCCCAAAGCATAGGTAATTTTCATATGCAATGACATTCCATTCTATTTCTAAACCAGTATTTTCTGTATCAGTTTCTATTATTGCAGAGAGTTCTCCTGTTTCTACTTCAAAGCTGTATATAAGACTATCGTTAATAAAAATATATACATATTCACCAATGACTATTGGAGCTACTAGCTGAGCACTTGGAAAAGGTTCTGTCTTCCAGATAACAGAACCTGTGTTAGCATCAACTTTTACCAGTAACTCTCCTCCAGAACCCGGAGCCGCTTCGCCAAACGCATATACAGCAGAATCCACAAGGCTTATATAGCCATAATGGTTTACCCAAGAAGAATCTGATTTCCAAGCTATATCAGTGGAATAAGATGATTCGTCATTTCCGTTAATAAACAGAAAACATGAGGAGAAAAGAGGTACTAACAAACATATAAAAAAAACCTTGTATTTCATTAGGCTTTTCTCTCCTCCTAAAATCTCATCCGCCAAGATTTACCGCCACGAGTGTCCCGTCTCCGGTATTCTCGTCGCACCGCACAGTTATCATGTAATTGTTGTA
>JAITVH010000149.1 GCA_031285905.1 Prevotella sp. | reverse complement strand
ACTACAACTTTGCCATTATGTATGATGATGGTATTGGCTGTACCAAGGTCCATCGCTATTTCTTGAGTAAAAGAGAATAATCCCATGTTAAAAATTGATAAGTGTTAGCTAGTTTTTATAATAGTTAATGTTTAAAATGTCTTATTCCGGTTATGACCATCGAAATATTGTGTTCGTTACAATATTCAATTGTCAAATCATCTCTGACTGAACCCCCAGGTTGTATAACTGCCGTAATACCTTCTTTTCCGGCTATTTCCACACAATCGGGAAATGGGAAGAAAGCATCGGAAGCCATGACTGCTCCATCAAGGTTGAAACCAAAAGAATGAGCTTTTTCAATAGCTTGTCTTAATGCATCTACACGGGATGTCTGTCCTGTACCACCCGCACACAATTGTTTATTCTTAATCAGAATAATTGCGTTTGATTTGGTATGTTTGACAAGCTTATTGGCAAATAACAAATCTTCTAATTCAGATCCTTGCAAAGTCCTTTCTGTTACCAGTTTTAGATCAGATTCGGTTTGAATACTTAAATCCTTATCTTGAGCTAAAACTCCATTTAATAATGATCGGAATTGTTTATTTCCCGTTAATGTTTGTTTTTGCACTAAGATAATACGATTTTTCTTTTGTTCCAAAATATCCAAAGCTTCTTTATCATATTCCGGTGCAATTATTATTTCGAAGAATATTTTATTTATTTCTTCTGCTGCAGCTTTATCTATCTTTTTATTGCTTACGATAATACCTCCATATGCAGAAACCGGATCACCGGCCAAAGCATCGTTCCAAGCTTCCACTACTGTCGGGCGGGATGCTATTCCACAAGCGTTGTTATGCTTAAGAATGGCCACTGTAGTGTCATCAAATTCGCTAATAAGGCTGACTGCTGCTTCTATATCTAAAAGGTTATTATATGATATTTCACGTCCGTGCAACTGCTCAAACATAGCATTGAAGTCTCCATAAAAAGTACCTTTTTGATGAGGGTTCTCTCCATATCGCAGATGCATGGCATTATCCTCTGCAAATCGGAAAGAAGTACCTTCATAATTATCCATATAATTAAATATGGCGGTATCGTAAGAAGAGGATACAGCAAACGCTTCTTTAGCAAAAAACTTCCTGTCTTCTATATCAGAACTTCCTTTTTTAGCATTTAAAAGATTTAACAGAGGCTCATATTGTTTTTTAGATGCAACAATAATAACGTCTTTAAAGTTTTTGGCTGCTGCTCGTATTAATGATATGCCTCCTATATCTATTTTTTCGATGATATCCTGCTCTGGTGCACCCGAAGCTACGGTATCTTCAAATGGATATAGATCAACAACAACAAGATCTATCTCACGAATATCATAAGCTTTTATTTGCTTCATGTCTTCCGGCATCTCTCTACGACAGAGAATACCTCCGAAAATTTTAGAATGCAAAGTTTTCACCCTGCCACCTAATATAGATGGGTAGCCTGTAACATCTTCTACAGCTTCGCATTCAAAACCAAGTGATTCTATAAAATTTTTAGTTCCTCCCGTAGAAAGAAACCGAATCCCTTGATTGTTTAATTTCTTTAAGATTTCATCTAATCCGTCTTTATGATAGACAGACACTAGTGCAGTTTTAATTTTTTTTTCTGAAGACATGGTTATTAATTATCCAAAATTTTACAGGGGAACAAAGTTATAAAAACTATTGTGTAATAAAGATTGATTTTAGAATAATTTTTGAACATTGTGCCAAATATAAAAAATCGAGTATAAAATGATTGTTTTTTCTTAAATTCTCTTCTATATTTGTATAAAGCTTTATATCTAAATAATATATGAAAATTAGACTATTCCTGTTTTACCTTTCTTTTTTCGTTAATTTATTTTAGTATAATTATCCGTGGATATCTATAAGAGAGGATGATCGGATAAAGATAGAAACATATTTTAAAAGCGAGAAAATGCGTAATAGATAGATTGTTAATGCCCAATGATGCGATTAGGCCGACTTATGATTAGAAGTAAACTATAAACATCTTGATATACTATAAGATATATTATTAAGACTAATATTTGGAATTACTATGAAAAAAATCACATTTATTTTATTATTTCTACTCATTTCCTTTTTAGGGAATGCACAACTGGCTAATTATACCCAAGAGGAAGGGAAAGTTACAGAATATGAGATGCTAATGACCGAGTATGAAAAAGATAAGGATGCTGAAGCTGTTACTATCTACGATCTGGGTGAATACTATTTTGTTGGAGATAGAACACAAGGAGACTTCTTACTATATATGGAGAAAAGAATAAAGATAAAGATATTGAAACGGGAGGGAATTGATTATGCTAATTTCGAAATCCCGTACTATAAGGAAAAACAAAATTGGGAGAAAATCCCATTAATAAAAGGGGCAGTATATAATGTAGAAAATGGAAAACTTAAAATAACAGAGTTAACAATAGAGAATATATCTGATGAAAAAATAAGTGATAATATACGTTTAAAAAAGATAGCATTTGCAGATGTTAGAGAAGGTTCAGTAATAGAGTTGAGTTATACGATTGAAACACCCTATTTTTCCAAAATGCGAGAATGGGTTTTTCAGAAACGAATACCGGTTGTTTCCAGTCGGCTGAATTATAGAGCGATCCCATATTATGAATATAATTATCAAGTAAAAGGAATAAATAAATTAGATGAGTTCGAATCAGTGACAAATTTCCAGGAAAAACGTTTTGAGCAATTAATATACAATGAGACGGATTTTAAATTCGGGATGAAAGATATTCCAGCATTCAGAGATGAAGAATTTATCACGTCCCCAAAAGATTATTTGATTGCAGTAAATTTTCACTTATCGAAGCTTCGTGATCTTAATACTTGGGTAGAAAAGGATATTTTCATCACATGGTCAACTATCTGTAATGATTTCTTAAAAAATGATAAGTTCGGTAAGTTTATACAGAATTCGGAAAAAGAGGCGAAAAAAGTTTTCAAAACTTTAGCTCTGAATAATAAAACCCCTCTCCAGAAATTGGAAGCCATTGCAGAGCATGTAAAATACAACTATAAGTGGAATGGTGTTAATGGTGAATATGCAAATGATAAGTTATCTGATTTCTTGAAAAATAAAACAGGAAATTCGGGAAATATAAATTTATTTCTTGTGGGGTTATTACAGGCTGCGAATATAGAAGTTTACCCTGTAGTATTAAGTACCAGAGATAACGGGTTTATATATAAAGACTATCCATCCCGAGATTTTTTCAATTATGTGATAACTCAGGCTAGAATAGACGGGAAGGTATATAATATAGATGCTACGGAATCTTTGTTATACTTTAATGATTTGCCACAACGGTGTATTAACGTGGAGGGATTGGTGGTTAAGCCGAAGTCTGAAGAATGGACTTATACTGTACAAAAAGGGGTTTTCGTAACTCAGAAAGAATTGGAACTAACCATTGTGCCCGGGGAAAGTAAGGTTAGAGTAAATGCCAGATTTGCCGGAACGGGGGGAAGTGCTTATGATTTTCGTCAAATATATTTAGGTAAAAAAGGGAATTTGTCGAAATATCTGAAAGATAAAAATAATATAGATGTGAAAGGAGCGGTAGAAGTCCCGGAAAAAGATGTATTAAAACGTCCATTTATGTTCTCATTTGATTTTGATATGGGGATAGAAAATACCCCCAATAAACTATCTATTAACCCATTTTGTAATCTGGCCATTAGTGGTAACCCATTTAAACAAGACCAACGTACCTATCCTGTCGATTTAGTGTATATGCGGGGAGATAATTATAGGTCTGTAGTAAATATACCTGAAGGCTATAAAGTTGAGTATATGCCTGATTCATTTACAATTGATAACGATTTGATGACAATAACATATACAGCAAAAGTAGAAAATAATGATATAACAGTAAATGCAGGATATTCTTTTAAACAAATAGTATATGCTGCTGAAGACTACGCTAAGCTACAGTCATTATTTACAGATATAATCAAAAAATTCTCTGAGATGGTTGTACTAGAAAAAGAGTAAATTTCCTGCATTATAACATAATTGGGGGAATCAATTTATAAATTGATTCCCCCAATTATTATAAAAACATTATTCCGTGATTTCTATATAGTTTCCTTCAGGATCGAGAACAACACTTTCATGATATCCATCGCCTGTTGTTCTTGGTTCGCCTTCGATAATATATCCATCTTTCCGTAAACGTTCTGTTAGCTTATTTACTGCATCTTTACTACCTATCGTAATAGAGAAATGTGCTAATCCCTTGATTAATCCTCTTTTTCCCGTATTATCTGCTATATCAGATCTGTGCATAAGTTCAATGCGACAACCACCTTCATTAAAAGTTAGGAAATATGATGTATAATTCTTTGTGGGATTAAAGTATTTTTCACCTGATGTGAGATCAAAATAGGTCAGATAAAATTCTCGCATAACTTCTATATCTTCAGTCCAGATTGCAAAATGTTCTATTTCCGTTGCTTTTTTATAAAATTGGTTATTGCTTCTATTAGTTCCTTATTAATTGGTGTATGGATATTATTATATGTAGTCGAAATTTGAGTTTGCATAGATGTATCCACACAGTCTTTTAATATGTGATTCATATTTTCGATAACTATTTTTTCGGAAGAGGGTGCAGCTTCATATAATAATTCAGCTTGGTTAACAGATACTTGTAAATCGGTTGTTCCCTGTATAATCAGAATAGGTATCTTTAGTTTACTTATTTCTTTTTTTGGATCATATTTAAACCAGGAAATCATATAGGGCTGCACACTGGGACGAAATAGGCTGTTCAATGAAGGAGGAACATTTTCAATAGTTTCTCCTTTTTCTAATTTATCAATATAGGAAAATATAATATCCTGTGTAGCTTGTGGCTGACCTGCTAATTGTTTTTCAAGTTGTTCTTTTAGTATATTGGCAGCAGGTTCTCCTACACCTGCAACAGATATATACTTGGATACACTGGAATTACTTTGTGCAGCAACCATACCTATAAGAGATCCTTCACTATGTCCTAAAACAATGATATCAGAGAATCTTTTATCTGCTTTTAAGAGGTCTATCCATTGCTTTACATCTTCTATATAGTGCTCAAATCGCAAATCAGATTCATTTTGATAACTTTGTTTACTCCCGGCTATTCCTCTTTTATCAAAAGTAAGGGATGCTATGTTATTATAGAACAATGCTTCAGAAAGCATTTTGAGGGAATTGTTTCGCATAGTTGGTTGATTCCCGTCTCTATCCGTAGGCCCCGACCCAGCTATGATTATGGTTACCGGTATAGGCTTTTTACTCAAAGGAACTCTTAATGTACCATCAATATTCCCGGTATTAGTTATAAGCACTATCGGTTCTTCATTTACTAACAATTGTGCATAAGACGATAGCGAGATAATTATTAGGAGAAATGTAACTATTAAAATTCTTATATTCATATAATTGAAATTAAGATAATGTGAGATACAATATGACTTTTGATATTATTTCTGCGATTATCAATGCAATAGCAAAAGATATACCTCCTGTAATTCCTTTTATATTTGTAGATACGGAATAAGCATTATATTTTAATACTATTGACCATATGGATATAATTATAATTATAAAGCCAATGATTGATAATGATATGATGTTCTCATTGAGAGTTTCCATTAAGAGAGGAAGATTAATGGATTCAAGATCGCCAAAACAAATGTGGGATTGAGGTAGAAATCCAAGTAATGCGGCAAGTAATAAAGGGGTTTGGGATAGAGCCAGTGTACCAGCTATATCAATAAGGCGAATGTTGGTGGATTTAGTCGCAATACGTGCTGTTATATACATTACGATAGTAAGACTCCCCCATCCTATTACCTGATATAAGAGATGTATATAATAAGGTGTTTGACTATCAAGACAGGCATAATGTATATCTATAGCCCCATCGAAATGAGTTTTACTCATATACGCTAAAAATGATAAGAGAAGTATTATTCCCCATCCTGCAATTAAAGCTTTTACACCAGCTATATATTTAAATGGATTGAATAACCAGTTTAAGATAGGATTATCTTTCTTCATAATTAATAATTTTTTGAATTATGTCATCTAATAAATTTCTTACAGTGGGATAACTTAACCCCAGTTGCTTAGCCATATCTTTCAGACTTCCACTACTCTTAACAAATTTAAGAACGAAGTCCTGCTCTTCTGAAGATAATCTGGCTAATACAGGTAATGTGTACAGTCCATGTACTTCTGTTCCACAATTTTCACATTTCAGGCTTTTTACTTTTAGCTGATTTCGACAGCTTGGACAATTACATGGTAACATATTTCGTTTATTTTGTACAAATATAAGAATAAAATAAATATTATTAAGTAGATATTTAATAATATTTATTTTTAAGTTGATATTATTTAATATAATAAAAAGAATACCCAGCAAACTAAAGATTTGCTGGGTATTCTTTTTATTATATGATTCTATTATTCTATGACACGATCGTTTTTGAAATCATAGAATGTTTTCCGCATAAGGTCGGCCAAACTAAGCTGATAGCTGATATATGCGCTCAAGTGTGTTGAGTATGCTCTGTTTAAGCGGTCTCTTTCCAATGCTAAGGATTGGCTGTCGATATCTCCATCAGAATAGCGTTTTAACGTGATTTCAAAACTTTTTTCGGCTACAGTAGCACTCCTTTCCAGAAGTTGTAATTGTTTCAGGTTACTATTTATTCTTGCGGCAAGATTTAATACTTCTGTTTCAATTCCACGTTCTATTTCTTCTTTACTAATCATATTTTGTTTCAAACGTGCTTCCTGAACTCGTACTTGGGATCTGTTTACTCCCCAGTCAAGGATCGGGATGCTGATAGTAAGTCCGATTCCATAGTTCATTGGCCTATCTCTGAAATTACTAAAAGATTTATCAATAGATGAACCAAAGAAGCTATCACCTACATCAGTTCGGCTCACCCCGGCCTTTTCAAAATAACCGTTAATGCTGCTTTTAATCATTCCCTGAGCTTTTTGCGATTTAATCGCAAGTTTTTGAAGTTCTATCTGTATTTCCTGTTCCCTAATTTCTAATCTGTTTTCTTTGGCATATTGGACAGCTTTGAGAGGATCGACAATAATGGGGTCGTATTTCATTTCATTATTTAATGCTATGCTATCAGCCAAATTTAATCCAATCAATTCTTTAAAGGCATTGGCTGAAGAAGTTTGGGAATATACAGCGATATCATAATCATTCTGAGCTTGTGCCAAATCTACTTCCATCTGAAGGGCATCCACTTCCCTAATTAAGCCTGCCTCATATTTATTTTTAGATATTTCATAAGCCTCATTTTGTCTTTCCATATTTGACTTGGATATATCAATAGTTCTTTGAGAAGACAGCAGGTTATAATACGAGCTACTAACGGAATAGATAAGATTTAACTCCTCTCTTTTTAATGATTTACTGGTTTGCTCATAATTCAATTCAGCTTCTTTCAGTCTGGTTCTGATGCTATTATAACCATAAAACGCGTCTAGAGGCTGTTCAAAACCTACTCTTGTAGAAAAATTGGTGGAACGAATATCTGTATTGTAATCATTCAGCCCTCGAAGGTTTGTAGTAACATACACATTACCATCTGTTGGTAAGGGTTGTGTTATCCGAAGCTGGGTGGAATAGTCTAATTGCTTGACTGCATAATATGAAAATCCGGTACTATCTTCATATTCCCGAATGGTTTCGGTATAATTAGGCAATGTAAATGATAAATTTACATTGGTCTTCAGTCTGTTTTTTGCTATTTTGAGATTAAATTCAGCTATTTTGAGATTTTGTTGAAGCCTTTGCATGCTTAAACTTTGTTCTTTGGCTATCTCAATACTCTCATCCAAGGTGAGATGATGTACCATTTGTGCCTGTAAAACAAGGCAAGAGGTGATTGAAACGAAAACTGCCAGAAATATTTTTCTCATATTTTCAATAATTATATATGTCAATTATTTTATTTGCGTTCTATTAGTGTTTATCTGATCGGAATGTATTTTACCATCCTTTATGAATATATTACGGTCGGCGTAATTAGCAATATCCTGTTCGTGGGTAATCAGTATTATTGTATTACCATCTTTATGTAATTCATCAAAAAGTTTCATAATCTCTTCCCCTGTTTTCGAGTCGAGGGCGCCTGTAGGTTCATCAGCTAATAATATCCCAGGATTGGTAACCAAGGCCCGTGCAACGGCTACCCTTTGCTTTTGGCCTCCACTTAGTTCACTGGGTTTATGATCCATCCGGTTGGCAAGGCCTACTCTATCCAATGCTTTTATTGCCCGTTCCCGGCGTTCTTGAGCGGGAGTACCTGCATATACCAAGGGAAGTTCAACATTTTGAAGGGAATTTAACCGGGGCAATAGATTAAAATTTTGAAAGATAAATCCGATCTCTCTATTCCTCATAGCAGAAAGGGAGTCATCATCAAGACTGCTTACATCTACTTTGTTAAAATAATAATGACCGACAGATGGATTATCCAGACATCCTAAAATATTCATAAGTGTCGATTTTCCGGAACCCGATGGTCCCATAATGGCAACATACTCGTTTTTATTAATTTCGAGATTGATGTCATATAGGGCAGGAATTTCGATTTCTCCCATGACATAGTTCTTCGTCAGATTCTCTATTTTGATTAGCATAATTATTCTTTATGGTTTTATTCGTAACGTATAGAATCAACAGGTTTCAGATTGGCAGCGTTTTTAGCAGGCAGGTATCCGAAGCTTATTCCCACGATGACAGAGAAAGCAAATGCTATAAAAATTGAATAAGGCCTGATGTAAGTGCTGATATCTGTAAATAATGTTACAGTCAGAGATAGCGTAACTCCCAATAATACACCAATAATCCCCCCGGTAATACTAATAGCAACAGCTTCGGTAACAAACTGGCTCATAATATCTATTTTCTTTGCTCCAATGGCTCTGCGAATACCTATTTCACGGGTTCTTTCCATTACCGTAGCAAGCATGATATTCATAATCCCAATCCCCCCTACTAAAAGAGAAATGGCAGCAATAGCTCCTAAGAGTATATTAAATATTTCCCTCTCTTTCTCTTCTTGTTTCAGCAGCTCGTAAGGTATCACTATACCATAGTCGTTATTATTGAAGTGATGTCTTTTTATTATCTCATCAATCAATTTGGATGCTTCCAATAAACGGGATGAATTTTCTATCTGAACAGTGATCTGCTGAATCTCGCTGGCTAGTTCGTTTTCACGGGTAAACCTGTTAAGGAATGTAGACAGTGGAACATATACGTCTGCATTTAAGTCGCGTGCAGCCAACTCACCAACTGTTTCGGTAAATAATGTTTTAGACTCAAGTATACCTATTACTTCGAGCCATTGATCCTCTATTTTAACCATCTGTCCGATAGGGTTTTCTTTTTGGAAAAGACCATAAGCCACACCGGCTCCCAATACACATACTTTCAACTTGTTATTATAGTGTTGTTCGCTTATGAATTCACCCTGATCTATACGGAGGTTCATCATATGCAAAAAGTCAGGGCTTATCCCGATTATAGTAGATTTGATAGACTTGTCTGCATATTTAATTTCAGTGTTTATTTCAGCCTGAGTGGCAACTCTGTTAACGCCCGGAACTATTTCTTTGATAACATTGGCATCCTGAATAGAAAGTCCTTGCGAGAATTTTGCTCTAACTTCTTCCAATTCGCTATCCGACAGTTTTTTCTCCCTGACTATAATATTGTTCACTCCTAAATCCTGATATTTGGCTATGGCTTCACGTTTGGCACCTTCGCCGATAGAGAGCATAGCGATAACGGATGCGACACCAAATATAATACCTAACATGGTAAGGAATGAGCGGAACTTATGATCTCCAAGTCCCGAAATGGCTAAACGGACATTTTCTCCAAATTGCATAATTAATTACTTTCTAAAAATTCACAACTAACTGTCATTCCCGGTTTTAGTCTATCATCCGGTTTTAATAGCTTTACTTCTACGTCGAATACTTTTTGACGGGAATTATTCTCTCTCGGATGGCATAATTTTCCTATATAGGCTATTTCTCCGTCAAAGACAACTTTAGGCATAGCATCTAACCGTACTGCAACTTTTTGCCCCATCCTTATCTTTAAAAAATCAACTTCATTGATGTAGGTATTAACTTTCATCCAACTAAGGTCAGGCACGTTTGCCATATTATTTCCCGGATAAACATTATCCCCAACTTTCATCAATCCGTTACTCCTCCAACTCCATGCTATTTGGAAAACTCCCGAAATAGGAGTCCGTATAGTGAGGTTTGGTATTATATCATAAGAATTTTCTATATCTTTTTCTATTTGTTGAACCCTGATTTCCTGAATCTTAAAATCGTTATCATCGATTATTTTATTTAATTCAAGTTTTCTCTTTTCCTTTGCCAAAGTTATCTTTGCCTGCTCAAACTCAAGCTCTTTTATTTTCTTTGTTCGGTCAGATTCGAAGCGGGAAGCCTCTAGGGATATTTTCTTTAGTTCGAATGCTGCAAGTTCATTTTTTATCTTCGAATCATACTCACTATTTTTATTATCTTGGTTAACTTGCATTTTTTCTAAAGTTGCCAATTGAGTTTCTAAAGCTGTTTCACGGTCAATAATAAATTTTTTAACATCCGTGGCATCGAGTTGGATAATGGAATCCCCTTCATTTACCAGAGTTCCGTGATCAAGCAAACCGACAATCTTCATTTCATAAAACTGTCGTCCATAACGAGTTAAAACAAAAGATTTAGAAGTAACAGCGGCCAATTCTCCCGTTTCGATTATTGTATTCCCTCTTGACTGATTTTCTGCATCACCTCCACTCTCATCTTTACTTCCACAGGCCGAGAATGATAGAAGAATAGTCAGAATGGATATAATTATATATAATTCATGTTTTTTCATGATTATTTATCGTTAGTAGGTTGATCACTAGTAGTATTAGCTTTGGATTTTTCTTCGATATAAGGGTCAACCAGAGCAACTTCATCTCCTTCATCTAATCCGCTTGTTATAATAATCAAATCGGAATTACTGGCTCCTGTTTCGATATCCACTTCTTTATATCCGCTACCACTTTTCTTATATACAAAAGTTCTGTCCCCTTCTGTGCGTATGGCATCGATAGGAATATACAGCACATCGTCTATTTTGTCAATTATAATCCTGCAACTGACGGTAATACCGGGTAAGAGATTTTTGTTTGTAGAATGAACCAGTATTTCTACAGGGAATACTTTTATCTTTGAAGACCCTTCTTTGTTTACGGCCAGGTTTGCAACAGAGTTCACTGTTCCCGCAAAAATACTATCAGAAAAAGCGTCCGGTTTTATTTCTACTTTCAGGCCCTTACTGATTTTTGCTATATCGACTTCATTTATTTTAACTGTAGCTTTTAATGCAGATAGATCAGGCAGCTGAATCAAAGGGAATCCTGCCCAGCATTGATCTCCAATCTGGAATTTGTTTCCGGTGCTCCAGTTGCGTGAGATAATAGAGATACCCGGCGATGAGGTCACAACATGCATTTTTTCAAGCGTTTCATGTGCTTCTTGTAATCTTTTCCGGTCTTGCTGTATTGATAATTCTTTTTGCCTGATTTCTTCTTTTTGTATTTTTATACGGTTGTCTATTTGTTCTTTAGCTCTGGCTAAAGCGATATCTGCTTTATCCAGATTTAATTTTATCTCTTTTTTGCTGATCTCTGATTCATAAGCAGCCGATTCGAAACGTATTTTTGATATCTCATGCGATATGCGGGTTACCTCATAATCGGCCTTTAATTCTTCCATATCGGATTCTTGCTGGGCTTTCATCTTTTCCAGTTCGGCCAGACTTATCTCCAGTCTTCCTTCATCATCGGCAATACCTTTATGTACTTCCGACGGATCGAATACAATTAATGTATCTCCGGCATTTACTTCCTGGCCATCTTTCACTATTTCGGTAATTTTAAGATTACCATATCTCCATGAAATAAATGGAGCTGTAATATTTAATGAGTTTATGGCCTCGATTTCGCCTTCTTCATGCATATCGATATAAAGAGTACTTTTTGTTACTTTTCCGGTAGGTACCTGTTGTGTCTCTTTTTTTCCGCAGGCATATGAAAAGGTTATAAACAAAAGGACTATTCCCAGTTTATACATTTTTCCAGTACTAGAGTTTCCCATATTTCAGAATGATATATATTATTTTGTATATTTTAATTCGTATTTTTAGATAGAGAGTCAGTAGGCAGTGCAGTCTCTTCTTTAGGCAAGAATACTATTTCATCATCTATAGAAGAAACCGATGGTTTTGTCAGAGAAATTATTTCTTCTTTGTTTAATCCTGCACTGATTATTATTTCTTTTGATGATGATATACCAGTAAGTACCTGCCGGGCTTCGAATCCACCTTTTTTCTTTACATATACTACTCTTATTGAATCCTGTTCAAAGACTGCAACCCGGGGTACAGAAATGGTATCTCTGACTTGTTTTAGTATGATATTGCAATTTACGGTAAATCCGGGCTCAGGAAGTTTTATCATACTGTCAATCGTTGCTTCTATATCAAAAAACTTAACTTTAGAATCCCGTTTGATTGGTTGTCCAACAGGCGCTTTTTGTTTAATTTTTCCCCAAGCCATATTATCTGGCATCGCATCGAATGTATATTTGACGCTATCGCCAATGCTGATATACTTAAAATCACTTTCAGGAGCTTTTATTTTGACTTTCATTTCGTCCATCTCGGGGATTATTATCAATGGCATATTACCCCATACATTATCTCCTACCTGTAGTTTTTGACCTGTCATATGGTAAATAGTTCTTGTGGCCAAACCTTTCTTAGGGGCTTTCAGTGTTAGTTCATCCAATCTGTCTTTTACAGATTTGACACGATTACGGAAACGTTCCAACTCCAAATCCAGTCTTCTTGTTTCCGATTGCTGAATAATGGTAAGAGATTTTAGCTTTTTCTCTATCTTTTCTCTTTCGATGGTGGCTTTGGTCAGTTCCAGTTCCTTTATTTTTTTTTGAGTTTCAGGACTATATTCTAATTGTAGGGAGTCTAATTGGGCTATTTGTGTATCGGCATCATTATTTCTTACCTGTGCTTCTAATAATGCATATTCCATTGCCATGGTGGCTTTGGCAGTATTAAGGTTGGCTTCGGCATTTTCCAGATTAATAAGCAATTGCTCATATTCAGTTTCCATAGCTTTAACCTCAATGATACATACTACTTGCCCTTCTTCCACATAAGTACCATCTTCGATGATATATTGTACCATGCCATCTATATATCTTGGGCAGGATAATGTGGTCGAACGAACAGGTTCAATAACGCCTTCAATCGTTAATATATTTTCAAAGTCTTTTTGGCTAACAGTATATGTTGATATATTGTCATCATTATTTGATCCGCATGATGCGAGAGCCAATAAGAGGACAGAGAAGATAATGAATTGATATTTTATCACAATATTTGCTATTTTTCTTAGTAAAAGATAACAGGAATTATTAATTCATGTAATTTTTGGTATGCTAATATAAAAGAATGTTACCTAAAAACGACTAAAAGCCACATCATATAACATTTTTTATGTTTGCATATCTGCATATCTTAAAAAAGTTAAAACGACACTTTATAAGACGCAAAAATAATCAAAATGTTACAATTTTAAGTAAAAAAATACTATTGTTTTTTATATTTATCTGAATATCAGCCAGATGAGGATGTTGAGTGATAAATTAGTACATATTAACAGCGATTTAAGATAAATCAAAACTTTTTGTCGCAAATGGATGGCAATAAATTGAATTTTTATATTTATCTTTGTACTTCAGATATTCGTATAAGATATGTGTAGAATATTTGAACAAATGAAGAAGAAAAAGATACATTCAGATTTAAATAATAAGATAAAAGGAACAGATATAACAATATCCTGTTCCTTTTTTTTATCTTGAAATTTGAGTGTTATATGTATGTTAATTTGCTGATAAAAAGAGTATTTACTATTATATTAAAAACAAAAGATGTATTCAGACAAACCAATTCAACTTATTCTTGATGATGGTACGGTGCTTGAAGGCAGATCGTTTGGTGCGGATAAAGCCAGTGCGGGCGAAGTCGTTTTCAACACAGCAATGGTAGGCTATCCCGAAAGCCTGACTGATCCTTCCTATCTTGGGCAAATACTTGTGGTAACTTTCCCGCTGGTGGGAAATTATGGGGTTCCGGATAATACTTTCACTAATGGTGTATCTGATTTTTACGAATCGGAAAAGATTCAGGTGAGTGGGTTGATAATCTCTAATTATTCGCATGAATACTCGCACTGGAATGCAAAAAAGAGCCTTGGAGACTGGCTGAAAGAGAATGATGTTCCCGGTATTTATGGTATCGACACGCGCGAACTGACAAAAATACTGCGCGAAAAAGGATCGATGAAAGGAAAGATCGTTTTTAAAGATACAAATGAGATAGATTTTTATGATCCTAATATTGAAAATCAGGTAGCGAAGGCCAGCTGCAAAGAAGTAATTACTTATGAAAACGGAGATAAGAAGGTTATTCTTGTCGATTGTGGGGTAAAGCATAATATTATCCGTTGCCTGCTCAGGAGAGGAGTAACTGTGATCCGTGTGCCGTGGGACTATGACTTCAATCAATTGAAATGGGACGGATTATTTATATCAAACGGGCCAGGGAATCCTGATTTTTGCGATGAAACCGTTAAAAACATCCGGAAAGCAATGGATGGGAATAAGCCTATTTGTGGTATTTGTATGGGAAACCAGTTGTTGTCGAAAGCTGGGGGAGCAAATACCTATAAGCTGAAATACGGACATAGGAGCCATAATCAGCCCGTGAAGATGGTGGATTCGAATAAATGCTTTATCACATCACAAAATCATGGTTATGCTGTGGCAAATTCTTCTCTAGGGACAGATTGGGAGCCTTTATTTATCAATCTCAATGATGGGACTAACGAGGGTATCAGGCATAAAAATAAACCTTTCTTTTCGGCACAATTCCACCCGGAGGCTGCCAGTGGGCCAACAGATACTGCTTTTATATTCGATATGTTTGTTAAGATGCTATAAATAAGGAAATTGTATACAATCAGCTAAAATAGAATATATAAATGGATATAGATATAAAAAAGGTTTTGGTATTAGGTTCGGGGGCTTTAAAGATAGGCGAAGCCGGAGAATTCGACTATTCAGGTTCGCAGGCATTAAAGGCCCTAAAAGAAGAAGGGATAGAAACTGTTCTTATCAATCCTAACATTGCGACGATACAAACATCGGAAGGAAGTGCCGACAAAATATACTTCCTGCCGATAACCCCATACTTTGTAGAAAAAGTAATCCGAAAAGAGAAACCACAGGGAATATTGCTTGCCTTTGGAGGGCAGACGGCGTTAAACTGTGGTGTAAAGTTATATGAAGGCGGCATTCTGAAAAAGTATAATGTGCGCGTATTGGGAACACCTGTACAAGCTATAATGGATACCGAAGACAGGGAGCTTTTTGTAAAGAAACTGGATGAGATAGATGTAAAAACTATAAAGAGTCATGCTGTAGGTTCTATAGAAGATGCGGTGAAAGCTGCTGCTGAACTTGGATATCCGATTATTATACGTGCAGCATATGCCTTGGGTGGACTTGGATCCGGTTTTTGCGATAATGAACAGGAACTAAGGGGACTTGCAGAGAAGGCGCTCTCCTACTCTTCCCAACTTCTGGTAGAGAAGTCCCTGAAAGGATGGAAAGAGGTAGAGTATGAAGTTGTACGCGACAAATACGATAATTGTATGACTGTCTGTAATATGGAGAACTTCGACCCACTGGGTATTCATACAGGGGAAAGTATTGTTGTAGCACCTTCGCAGACATTGACAAACACAGAATATCATAAATTGCGCGAACTCTCGATCAAGATAGTAAAGCATATCGGGATAGTGGGTGAATGTAATGTACAATACGCCTTTGATCCCGATTCGGAAGATTATCGTGTGATTGAAGTGAATGCCCGTCTGAGTCGCTCTTCGGCTTTAGCTTCTAAAGCTACAGGGTATCCATTAGCCTTTGTGGCTGCCAAACTGGGATTGGGCTATGGACTGTTTGAACTGAAAAATTCGGTTACCAAGTCTACATGTGCATTTTTTGAACCTGCCCTCGACTATATAGTAGTAAAAATACCCCGTTGGGATTTAGGTAAATTTCATGGGGTGTCCAAAGAGATTGGTTCGAGCATGAAGTCGGTTGGTGAAGTAATGGCTATCGGACGAACCTTTGAAGAGGCTATCCAGAAGGGGCTTCGAATGGTGAATATCGGAATGCATGGTTTTGTGGGTAATAAGTCTTTAGGAATTGAAGATTTGGATAATGCATTGAAAAACCCGACAGACAAACGCATATTCTGTATTGAAGAAGCTTTTAAGAAAGGTTATTCGATAGAACAAATACACGATCTGACAAAGATTGACCAGTGGTTTTTGCAAAAACTCCATTATATATTCAGTTGCTCGACCGAATTAGAAAAGTTTGATGATGTACAGTCTCTCCCACTCGATTTGTTGCGTTCTGCCAAACAGATGGGATTTTCAGATTTTCAGATAGCTAAAATAGTTTGTAAAGAACCTGCAATAGTAGAAAATATTACTTACGATGTGCGTCGTATCCGTAAAGAAAATGGTATAGTTCCATGTGTTAAGCAAATCGATACACTGGCAGCAGAATACCCGGCACAGACTAATTATTTGTATATCACTTATAACGGGCGCGAAAATGATGTGAAATACCTAGGTGATCAGAAGTCTGTGATTGTCTTGGGGTCAGGAGCTTACCGCATTGGTTCGTCAGTAGAATTTGACTGGTGTTCGGTAAATGCCTTGCAAACCATAAGGAAAGAGGGGTATCGGTCGGTAATGATTAACTACAATCCCGAAACGGTATCTACAGACTACGATATGTGCGATCGTCTGTACTTCGACGAATTAACGTATGAACGGGTTATGGATATTATAGAGCTGGAAAATCCGCATGGAGTCATACTTTCGGTGGGCGGACAGATACCTAATAACCTTGCTATCCGGCTAGATAAGGCAAATGTAAATATATTGGGAACTTCGGCACAAAGCATTGATAATGCGGAAGACAGACATAAATTCTCAAGTATGCTCGACCGAATTGGGGTGGATCAGCCCCGGTGGAAAGAGCTTACATCGCTGGAAGACATTAAAGGATTTGTAGAGGAAGTCGGTTATCCTGTACTTATCCGTCCGTCATATGTTCTTTCGGGCGCGGCTATGAATGTGTGTTCAAATGATCAGGAACTGGAGAACTTCTTGAAGCTTGCTGCGGAGGTTTCAAAGAAACACCCTGTAGTGGTGAGCGAGTTTATCGAGAATGCGAAAGAAGTCGAGATAGATGCCGTAGCCAATGGTGGTGAAATAGTTGCTTATGCTATCTCAGAGCATGTTGAGTACGCTGGAGTTCACTCAGGAGATGCTACTATACAGTTTCCTGCCCAGAGGCTCTATATAGAGACTGTGAAACGAATAAAGAAGGTAGCCCGCAAAATAGCTAAAGAGCTGAACATCTCAGGGCCTTTCAATATTCAGTTTCTGGCTAAGGATAACGATATAAAAGTGATAGAATGTAATCTGAGGGCATCCCGTTCATTCCCTTTTGTTTCTAAAGTTTTGAAGATTAACTTTATCGATCTGGCTACACAGGTAATGCTGGGGAAAAATGTGGAGAAACCGAATAAAAATGACTTCGATGTGGATTATGTGGGTATCAAGGCTTCACAGTTCTCGTTTTCCCGCTTACAGAAAGCTGATCCTGTGCTTGGTGTGGATATGGCATCAACAGGGGAGGTCGGCTGCATCGGAGATAATTTCCATGATGCTCTGCTCAAATCAATGCTATCGGTAGGATATCAGATACCGAAGAAAACAGTGCTGTTCTCAACAGGCCCTGCAAAATCGAAAGTAGAATTATTACAGGCAGCCAGATTGTTGCACCAGAAAGGATATGAATTATATGCCACAGGTGGTTCGCAGAAGTTTTTGGAAGAAAACGGAGTCCCTGCTACACGTGTATACTGGCCAAACGATAACCAACATCCGAATGCGGTAGAGATGATACAGGAAAAAAAAATAGATCTGGTTGTGAATATACCAAAGAACTTTACCACAAGCGAGTTAGACAACGGTTATAAAATACGGAGGGCTTCGATTGATTTCAATGTGCCTTTACTTACTAATTCGCGATTAGCATCGGCATTCATACAGGCATTCTGTAAGATGAATGTTGATGAGTTGGAGATCAAGGCCTGGAACGAATATGATTAATATATAAAGGAATTCTTAGTATATTTCAACAAAGCCATCTTTTCCGGATGGCTTTGCTTTTTATTAACTATTCCTTATCCGCAATGTGGCTTGCAATAAATTCTGTTGGCGTCATATTGTAGGCTTTATAGAAAACCTTATTAAAATATGAGGCTGAACTGAAACCTACTTCAAAAGCAACCTCATTAATCCGCATATTGCTTTCTATCAAAAGCTGGCAAGCCTTTCTCAGCCTATAGTTCCGAAGATATTCTCCGGGAGTCATTCCGCTTATAACCTTTACTTTACGTTGAAGATTCGAACGGCTGATAGATAGAATGTCAGCCAGAGATTCCACCGAAAAATCCTCATCAGACATATTCTTCTTGATTTCATCATTCAGTATTTTAAGGAAACTTTCATCACTTTTATTCATAGCCAATGTCGAATATGGCATTAGTGGAGAGCGGTTAAACGCTTCCAGAATACTTTTCCTGTTATTTAATAGGCTTGATATTTGAGCTTTAAGATGCTGAACGGAGAATGGCTTTTCAATGAAAACGTCCGCTCCGGAATGAAGTCCTTCGGCTTTTGATGCGTTATCTGTTTTTGCTGAGAGAAGTATTATTGGAATATGACTATAATTGATATCCTTTTTGAGTTTTCCTACCAATGATATACCGTCTATTCCGGGCATCATTATGTCTAATACGATGAGTTCATAATTATCTTTTTCGAGAAGTTCCATAGCCTGAGCGGCATCGTATGCTATATCTACACTGTAAACTTCGTTTAGGGCACTACTTATAAAAGAAGCCATATCCTTATTGTCATCAACGACTAAGAGATGGGGTTTGCCCTCCATTGAAGACTCTTCTCCTTGTAAAGATGGAATCTCTTCTTTAATCAATGCAGCAGGAAGACTATTGAATCTAAATGCAAAAGTCGTTCCACCACCGAAAACATCGAACACTTCTATACTTCCCTCTAGCATGTCGGAAAGGCTTTTCACCAGAGATAACCCGATACCGATTCCCTGTTTGTCATCTTCCTTATTTATCTGGAAAAATGGATCGAAGATTACTTTCTTCTGATTGTCGGGTATTCCCTTACCGTTATCAGTCACGCTGATGGTATATGAATTGTCCTGATTGTATTGCAATTGTAGTATAATCAAATCGGAAGTGAACTTGAGTGCATTGGTAAGCAGATTGCCCGTGATTTTGATAAGTGCGTCGGAATCAGTAATTACGGTTCGTTCATCTTCGGGCAATTTTAGACTCAGTGTGATATCCTTACTTTGCGCTGTTTTGCAGAAACGTTCATAAATTTCTGTTATTTGCCTTTTCATATTAATCTCCTGCCAGGTAAGAATATGTTTTCGGGAATCAATTTTGCGGAAATCGAGCAGTTGGTTTATAAGGGTGGAGAGGCGTTCACTGTTCTTTTCTATTATCGACAGATTTTGGTGTGTCTGTTCATTTCCGTCTTTCGAAGCGATAATCTCTTCAAGAGGTGCGGATATGAGACTGAGCGGCGTTCGTATTTCATGAGCAATCGTTGTGAAAAAATCCAGTTTCGATTGATAATTTTTCTTCTCTTCTTCGGCCATTATGGCTTCGAGTGCAACAGCCTGTTTGCGGCGATAACGGCGCAGATAATATGTGACCAATAAATAACAGAGTAAAGATACAAGCAGTATATATAATATTATAGCAGGCGTAGATCGCCAGAACGGGGGAAGAATATGTATTTCTATATGTGCCGCCTGCTCATTCCACAGGCCATCATTATTGGAACCCTTTACTCTGAAAGTGTACTCGCCCGGGGGAAGATTGAGGTAAGTTACACTTTTGTTGTTGCCTACATAGTTCCATTCTGTGTCGGAGCCTTCGAGCATATAGGTGTACATATTTTTAGATTGTGCCATATAGCTCAAACTGACATATGATATGGTAAAAGAGGAATTGTGGTATGGTAACTCTATCCGATTGCCACAGAACAGAGATGTGGTAATCTCATCTTTCATCTCTGCTTTGATATTGCCAAGAGGTTTTATTTCTGTAATTACTACCGGCGGAACGACTCGGTTTTTTATACCGAGTAACTCGTCAGGATAGAAGCTGCTGAATCCATTTATACCACCGAAATAGAACTTTCCATTTCGTGTCTTATAACTCGACCTGAAGTTAAACTGGGCACTCTGCATGCCATCTTCTTTATTGTATAATCGGTAGTCTTGTGGCGAATCGGGATTAAAACAGATTATACCCACATTAGAGCTTAGCCACAGGTTTCCGAACTGATCATCCAGTATTCCATATATAACGTTGTTAGGCAATCCGTCAGCCTGCGATATATTCCGAAAATCATCGTTCAGGTAGTCGTACATAAATATACCGCTGCCCTGGCTGCTGAATATAAGATTCTTATGATCATCGATATAGATGCTGCTCAGTTTTTGTCCCACTATGGGATTACTCCTATGCTTCAATGTATCATAATGTACCCACTCTTCCGTCGCTATTTTCATTCTCTTGGCTCCCGTATCTAGGGAGGCAAGCCATAGGTAGCCATATTCGTCTTCTTTTATGTCGCGTATCAAACCTTTGGCCTCGGGTATCCTGACGAAGTTATGGTTTTGCTGGTCATAGCGGTTGAGCCCATCGCTTGTGCCTACATAGATATCGCCTCCATCGGTTTTGTAGAGAGAAAATATACAATCGTTGTCAATAGAATGTTCATCCGCAGGATTGTGACGTATGTTATTGATTGAACCATCTCTCAAATCATATATATCCAGTCCGCGCGACATAGTTCCTATCCACAATTTGTCTCCGTCAAGAAGCAATGCCTGTATATTGCGATAAGAGGTCTTAACCGGCTGTGATATTTTTTTTGTTTTCACATCCAAATAATTTACTCCGCCGTCCTCAGTAGCTATCCATAAATTGCCTGAGGCATCTTCACAAAATTGTCCTATAATCCTTCCCAATAATGCATAGGGATAATTGTCCGGTATGTATGTATCAACCGGTGCAGATAGTGTATTAAGGTAATTTATTCCACCGGAGTAGGTACCTACCCATAAGCCGCCCTCTCTGTCCCCGGCAATTGAGTGAATAGTCTGATGGTTCAGATTTTGTTGCAGGCGCGGAATATCTATCTTTTCAAGAGTACTTGTTAAATCATTAATAGCATAGAGTCCGTCATCCGAACCAACAAGCATGATATCCCCGGAATAAGGATAAATGGCCCTGATATGGGTTATATAGTTTTTCGAGTCTTTGTTGCCATACGTAATATAGCTACCTGTATGTTTATTATAAATTCGTACACCTTCATCCCATGTGCCTAACCATAGCCTGCCCTTATCATCTTCGGTTATACTCATTACCTCGTTTTTCGGCGGAATGTGACCAGAGAGTCCCAGTACCGGTTCAAGCTGTTCAGTATTGGAATTATATCTCAACAACCCCATGCGCGTACCAACCCATATAACACCCGATCGGTCGCTCATGATACACCATCCGGTGTCTGATCCAGAATTTAGCCCTCCTCTTATGTTTATTTTGCGCAGTATGTTTTTATTGGTATCGAACACAAATATCCCCTGATTCAATGTGACTAACCACAACCGGTCTTCTTCGTCGAGCAACATACCGTTAATTGCTGATGTAACCTCTGTCCCATCGGCGGTCTTGTTATTCAGTTTGGTGAATTTATCCTCTGACATATGCATAATGTAGAGTCCAGCACTGGTTCCTACATACATAATATCGGACTTTCCCTGAAGCAGGCTACAGATATAGTTGTTACCCAAAGAGAGATTTTCGTCAGGGTCGTTTGCATAAACTTTGAAACCGGTCCCATCGTAACGGTTCAACCCATCTTTAGTGCCAAACCACATAAAACCTCGTGAATCCTGCAATATACACCCTCCGGTATTTTCTGATAATCCATCGTCAACATCTATTTTGCGAAAACGAAATGCCGGTAAGTCCTGCGCGCAGATGTCAGCCACAAGCACAAGTATTGACAGTAGTAAGGCAAAGACTATTTTTTTCGGAGATGGCATAGTAATTTTTATTTATCCGATAGTAAAAATCAGTAAAATCTGTAATACATGCAACTATAAGGGTGTTAATAATCGATATTTACAAGATTTGAACAAAAAGTATTATCCCCGGATGATCAATGTAAACTACTTTTGATAAAAATCGAAGCCATTTGTTTCATGAAAAATAAAGCATCCATACTTATATTCTTTACATTCTTAATTGCTATGGTATCGTGCAATGATTCGGAGACGAAGTTTATATCACTTTCGTCAGTCCCCCTTGCCGATCCTTACATTCTTCTACACGATGGAGTCTATTACGCATACGGCACAAATCCGGACAATCGTATCGGTGTCTATACATCGCGAAATCTGCGTTCATGGAAAGTAGCACATGAAGCATTGGATTCTAAAGAAATGTGGGGAGAACATTTATTCTGGGTGCCGGAAGTATATTATATAAAGGATAAAGGACGTTTCTTAATGTACTATTCTTCGGATGACAGGATATGTGCAGCGTGGTCTGATTCTCCATTAGGGCCATTCCGGCAAGAGGAAAAAAAGCCTATGATCGATGACAAATGTGTTGATAATACATTATTTATAGATGATGACGGACAGGCCTATACGTTTTTCAATAAGTTTAACGATGGAATGACCATCTGGGGTGCAGAACTGGAGAACGATCTTACCACAATCAGACAAGCCACAATGAAACAATGTTTATATACCTCTCAGAAATGGGAAGAAGTGTGGCCAAGAGTGAACGAGGGAGCTTTCGTTATCAAACATAAAGGTATTTATTATATGATATATTCGGGCAATAGCCATCTCAGCCAACATTATGGAATTGGCTTTGCTACAGCCTCCTCCCCTTTAGGGCCATGGACGAAATATGACAAAAACCCGATATTACAGAAACCGGTTAACCTGCTTGGTTCAGGTCACAGCACTTTGTTTCGGGATAAGCGGGGACGGTTGAAGATTATATTTCATGCACATCACAACGAGGAGGAAGTTCATCCGCGTACTATGTACACAGCAGATGTATCTTTCAGTGACGATGATATACCTGTGGTACAAATATCGGGAATCACAACAGCAAAATTGGAACGATAATCGCTAACGGGACATTTGAACTATTGAAAATTTACTATAAATAAAGATAGCCCAATTAAATAAATCCGGACGAAAATTAATGGCTTTTCTTATTTTGCTTCGCTTTCATTTAGGCGATAGCTGGTTCAACTCGTCCCTACATTTTAAAATGTTGTATTAATAATTATAAAATCTTAAAAAACAATGAAAAGAATTATTCTATTATCCTTACTTGTCACAATGGGGCTAACCCATCATATCAAGGCGCAAGAAGGAGAGAAAATCCCATCGTGGGCTAAAGAGACCAAAGAAGAAAAAGCAAAACGCATGACCGTTTCGGGATGTTCATCCATTGGGGGATTTACAGCCTTCCCGTAAGAAACGAAAACATGATGATGGCCGAAAGGACAAGCAGGGAAAGATACAAATTATATGCAGACATGTTTAACCCTGACCTTTACGATCCGGTGGAATGGGCTGCTACAGCTAAGGCTACAGGAATGAAATATGTGGTCTTCACTACCAAGCACCTGGACGGTTTCTGTATGTGGGATACCAAATATACTGATTTCAAGATAACAAACACACCATACGGAAAGGATGTGCTAAAACCATTGGTTGATGCATTCAGAGCCGAAGGTATTCGTATCGGTTTTTATTATTCAATGATCGACTGGAATCATCCTGATTACACATACGACCACATGCATCCCAATCGGCCCGACTCGGAAGAAGGACGGGCGGAAGCCAACAAGAACCGCGACATGAAGAAGTACCAACAATACATGAAGAATCAGCTGACCGAATTTGGTCAGATCGATGAACTTTTTCTCGATTATTCTTATCCCAGCAAAGGACATAATGAATGGGATTCAGAAGGTATGTTGAAACTGATCCGTCAACTACAACCACAGATTCTTGTAGACAACCGCGCAGACCTGAACCATACTTCGTGGGGATGGGACTTCCTGACGCCCGAAATGTTTGTTCCTCATGAATGGCCAACAGTAAATGGAGAACGCGTACCATGGGAGATTTGCCAGAACTTTGATGGGTGGTCGTTTGGTTATGCTCGTGACCAGCATCATTGGAAGAGTACCAGACAACTAATTGTGATGCTTGCCGAGACTGTTAGCAAGGGAGGTAATCTCCTTATGAATGTTGGCCCAACAGGTAGAGGTACTTTCGAAGACCGTGCTATTGAACGTTTCAAGGGCATCGGCGAATGGATGAAGGTTCACAGTCGCGCCATCTATGGCTGTACGCAGGCCCCAGACGGATTCCAAACTCCCAAAAACTGTTTGCTCACTTATAATCCTGAGACACACAGGATGTATATACATGTGTTGGAGTGGCCTTTCAAATCGCTACACCTTCCGGGATTTGAGGGGAAAGTAAAGTATGCCCAATTGTTGAATGATGCATCGGAACTTGGATGGTACACTCAGACCTATGCCGATCCCGGTGCGCACACGCACGAGACCTCCAAAGCAGGAGATCTTATAATGCCCGTTCCTACATTAAAGCCCAATGTGGCTTTACCAGTTATTGAGCTTATACTTGAATAGTGATATCATTATATTCGGCTTGCTTCTGAAAAGACAAGTTGTCAAGTAAAGCTTAAACAAAACCATCCTACAAAGGATGGTTTTTGTTGTTTTATCTTTTTTTTCTGAAATTATCTATAGTTTTAATCAATGGAAAATTGAGAATTGAAAGTTGAAAGCGAAAAGTGTTCTTTGAAATAAAAGAGAGGAAAGTGTTACTTATGTCACCTTTTAGTTAAAATACTTAGTTGACAAAGTCAAATATAAATTCATCATTTCTAATCTTTAATTATTAATTTTTCATTCTCAATTTCTGTTACTTTTACATACGCTACGCTCCTGTGACCGTTGGTTGTTACCTTTTAGTTAAAATAATAATTGTAGTATTGCATACTAAATAAAGATGTAATTACGTTAATAAGTAAATTTATAATTAACATATTCTATGAAAAAAGCCCCATTCATTGTTGTCATTGGTATATCGTTGATACTATGCTTCAGCCTGAATGCACAAGTAAAAAAGCTAATTTCAGAAATTAATTCTCTGGATACCAAAGAGGTTATTTCCTTTAAATACAATGAAAAGAATCAGCTCATATTTTTCGATGAAAAAGGGTCTGTTACTTATAGGGAATTTTCTTTTAAATACAATAAAAAAGGGAAATTAGAAGAATGTTCGGTTAACGAGGATAAAGGACAGTTTATACAAAACTCCCGTTTTACTTATAAAGAAGATGATATAATTGAAGAAGAACTAAAAAGTAGCGGTAAGAGAATGTCCGGAAAAATAACAGAATATAATAAATACACTATAGATGAAAGAGGCAGGCTGACGAAGACTTTGTTTGATGATGGAACTCTATGGGAAGAGTTTCAGTATGATGATAATAACAATCTGACATCTTATATAAACTATACAGCGAAGGGAGATAAGGATAATGTTATTATATACAAACGCGGAAGTGAATCGTCTGATATGCTGAGTACCAATACTTTCCCTGTATGGTTTTGGGCGCTGCAATTGCATACCATGCAATGGTGTATAAATATGTTGGGGAAGAATAACATTGTAGAGTATACAAAGGATAGTTCGCGGTATGGAACAGATGTTATAGAAGTGACTTATGAGTTTGATAGCGATGGTTATCCTATTAAGCAATATTATGATGGCGAACTGGTAAGGGAATTTAAGTATAAGATTATCCAATAAGATAAATCACATGTAAAATGATAGCCATCAGTGTTTTATATACTGATGGCTATCATTTTATTAATTATCCTTGATAGTTTGTTTATTGAATTACTTTCGGCCTAATAATATTTCCCCCGATTGACATCATTCCTTTATCTGAAATTGACAAATCAGTAATAAAAGCGGTTCTTGGATGTATTTTTATCGGGCTGGCATGAGCATGAAATATATATCTGTATTTCCCGTCTTTGTCGGTAAAATATGCGCCATGACCTACTCCTACCAAGTCTGTTTCGGGCTTTTGTAGTATCGGATTACCTTCATATTTTACCCATGGGCCAAAAGGCGAAGATGCAGTAGCATAACCTACTCCATAGTCTGGGCTTTGGTAGTGATTTCCCGAATATATAAGGTAATATGTTCCGTTATGTTTCAATACAGAAGGGCCTTCTACTACTGTTGCCATAGATTTTTCCCAATCTTGTGAAACTTCTATACATTGTTTCAGGGTTTCTTCTTTTATGGTTATCAGGTCTTTTTCCAGTTCAGCCACCCATATCACGTTCCCATTGGTAAAGCGTACGAAATAAAGGTATGGAGTGCCGTTTTCATCGATGAAAATGGATGAATCTATGCTTTTCTCTTCTCTCATAGGTTTCTTTTCCTCTTGTGCGAAAGGGCCTGTAGGGGAGTCGGCTGTTGCTACGCAAATATGCTCTTCGGCTGAATAATACAGATAGAATTTCTTATTATCAGCATTGTAATATACTTCAGGAGCCCAAAACCACTTGTCTCCATATGAATCGGCTTTATTCAAAGCTAATTCTTCATGCTTCTTCCATAAGCTCAGGTCTTTGGATTGATATACTTCGAATCCGGAATCAGATGATGTGCCATAGGCATAATATATGCCATCGTGATATAGTATAAACGGGTCGGCTATAGGCAGGGTATTTGTTAATATAGCTACTGCTTTATTATCTTCGTTATCCTGATTGTTTTCAGCTTTTTTATTACTAGCAGATCCGCAGGATATTAATATAAAGCAGAACAATAGGCTAAATAGCAGAATAGCAGAGCTTGATCTGAGATGTTTCATGTAAATTCCATTTATGTTAAACATTATGATATTATATCGATTTGCATGCAAAAGTAGGACTTTTACAAATAGTTTCAAAAAAATATAATAACATTACTTTTTATATGATTATATGAAATATATACTCATTTTTCTTCAAAAGAAGAAAAGATTTGCCTTTTAGTTAAGAATAATCATAGAGAAATAACAAACTAAAGATGTTTTTTTATAATTTTATAAGCCAAAAGCTTCTTTAGAGGCATTCTTGGTTCTTATACTTTCACAAAAACAATAATTTACATATGGCTCATCTACCTGACTTTATAAGTGATCTGGCAATTTTATTGATTACTGCAAGTGTTATAACTATTATCTTTAAATGGTTGAAACAACCTGTAGTGCTAGGTTACATTGTCGCAGGGTTTATTGCAAGCCTCCATTTCAAGAACTTTATTGAAAGCTTAGTTGTAAAAATAACAGGTATAACTCCGGAAAAAGTATCCGATGTATTTAGAGCCTTGCCCGAAATATCGGATATGGGTAATGTTAATATCTGGGCCGAAATAGGTATTATCTTCTTATTGTTTGCATTAGGACTTGAATTTAGCTTTAAGAAGTTGATGGATGTAGGCGGTAAGGCATCAATCGCTACACTCATCAATATGGGCTCGATGATAATAATCGGTTACCTTGTTGGTGAATTGCTGATTATCAACCTTATTCCTGACTGGTCTAAGATGAATAGTATATTCCTGGGGGGGATGTTATCTATGTCATCGACTACGATAATCATCAAGGCTTTTTCTGATATGGGATTGCAAAAGAAGAAGTTTGCAGGAATTGTATTTGGTATGCTTATTGTAGAAGATGTTGCTGCTATTGTAATGATGGTTTTGCTTTCTACATTCGCTGTCAGTCAGCACTTTGAAGGGGGAGAGCTGGCCAATAGTGTTGTTAAACTTTTGTTCTTCATGCTTATTTGGTTTGTTGTCGGTATCTATATGATTCCTACAATGTTGAAGAAACTAAAGAAATACCTGAATGACGAAACACTTCTAATAGTATCTGTTGGACTTTGCTTGGGAATGGTTTATTTTGCTACAGCCGTAGGTTTTTCCGCAGCATTAGGAGCATTTATAATGGGTTCTATCTTGGCTGAAACATTGGAATCAAAGCATATAGAGCACTTAATCGAACCTCTTAAGAATCTCTTTGGAGCAGTTTTCTTTGTTTCTGTTGGTATGATGATTGATCCTGCGGTGATTTATCAGTATGGGACATTGATTATATTGCTTACATTGGTTGTCCTTGTTGGTCGCATCATATTTGCAACAATAGGAGTTTTAGCCTCTGGAGAAGGATTGAAAGTATCGCTGCAATCGGGGTTCAGTTTGGCACAAATAGGTGAATTTTCATTCATTATCGCTACATTAGGTATGAGTCTGGGGGTAATTACCGAAACTCTCTACCCTATTATAGTTGCAGTGTCGGTTATTACCACATTCACGACTCCATATTGTATTAAATATTCAGAAACTGTATACAGCTACGTTTCGAAACGTATTCCCAAAAAGTGGAATACGTTGATAGAGGGATATGGCGCATCAGGTTATAATACAGTGAATAAGCAGAATGACTGGAAAAAACTCCTGAAAAGTATTCTGAGTTCGGTTGCTGTTTACTTTACGATTTCAATTGCGATTTTGCTTGTATTTCAGAAGTTTATAACTCCATATATTGTGGAATGGATGCCTGGAAATGTATGGGGACGTATTATAGCTGCATTGATAACTCTTGTACTAATGGCTCCTTTTCTACGTGCTATTATGATGAAAAAAAACAGGTCTAAGGAATTCAAGAAACTTTGGGAAGACAATCGTTTGAACAGAGGCGCCCTTATTTCTCTGATCGCTTTTCGTATAATAATATGTATTGTTCTTGTACTGATGGTGATTATCCCATTATTCCCCCGACTGACAGTGCTGATGGTGATTATATCATTAGTTGTAGTTACTTTGATTATTTTCACCGAAGGATTTAAGGAACAGTCTCGTAAAATAGAAGCTCGTTTCCTGGAAAATCTGAACCTCAAACAAAAACTGGATGAAAAGAAGGCTGCTATACCTACAACTGTGGCTAATGATTTACGATCCAAAGATATACATATTGAAGAATTTGAGATATCCCAGTCATCACCTAGTGTTGGCAGAACCTTAAGGGAATTGAATTTTAGACAAAAGACAGGTGTAAATGTGGTTACCATAATAAGAGGGAGTAAAAAGATCAATATTCCTGATGGGAATGTGAGGTTGTATCCTTTTGATAAATTGGTAGTTTCAGGTTCTGATGAAGAAATGCAGCAATTATCTCAATATTTGCAAGATAAACAGGATCAAATAAACGGAATGGAAGAGGAAGCACCACATCATATCAGTTTATCGCAATATTTGGTAGAATTGGATTCTGCCTTGGTAGGTAAGTCAATCATAAGTGCCGGGATCAGGGAAAAAACCGAGTGTATGGTTATTGGCATTGATCGGGGAGATGAGTCTATTATTAATTTTACTCCTAATTTTGTCTTTGACGAAGGTGATATTATATGGCTTGCCGGAGAAAAAGATAAACTAAGTTCTTTTGAAGAGAATATAGATGATAGCGGATCTATGGCTTCTTAGCCTCGTTATTACTTTTTACAAATATTCTTGAATATACACCATTTACAGGCTTCTCCCGTAGGGGTTTGGTTGAATGGTATTTCTGGATTGAATATCTCTTCAAGGCATTGATCGAAATGCTCCTTAAATTCATTTTTGTATATTGAGAAATCGGTAACAGGTTGTTCATCCCGACCTTGTTTGAGTACGATATCCGGATTGAAGTTTTTGCCGAAAAGATTACGTAAGTAATAAATCCCTGGTTCCAGTATTTTATCAGGGTTTTCCATTAAATATAAATGAGAGTACATAAATACCTGCATTATCGCTTTGGGGCGGTCTTTTATCCCTTTATCGAACAGATCCGGCATCTTTTTGAAGCTGAGTATTCCTTTCCCGGTTTTATAGTCTATGATACGTGTATGACCTTTGACTTCGTCTACTCTGTCTATAATTCCTTTTAATGATACTGTAATCCCAGATGGTAACAGGTAATCAGTACGTATTCTCTTTTCGGAAGATATGTAAATAAAGGGGGTGAGTTTAGCATCTGTGGATAATACTTGTTTTACATACTTACGGAGTACTTCGCCTGTGAGATAATTCTGGCCTGTCAGTTTTTTCTTATTATCAGACTTAAAGTAGTTTTCAGCAAACGAACGTTCTATGGTAGCTGTAAGCAATTTTTCATCTTTGCTTATCATATGCAATAGATCGGCTGTAATTAATTTCCCTATCAAGGGCTCATACAGCCATTCCATAACAGCATGGAATATTGTACCGAAAGTACTGGCTTCGATAGATTCGGATACTTCGTCTTCTTCGGCCATGTTTTCTACTACAGAAAAGTAGAATTGTAATGAACAATCCAGATATGTATTGATAGAACTGGCAGAAAGCCTCTTTTCTCCTCCGGATAAGAATTCACGGAGCTTTTCCATAATTTGAGGAGTTTTGGTAACAGAAATATCAAGGCTTTCGGAAGAAGATACTTTATATGTTGCCAGTTTTTCAGAGATATTGAAATGATCAGAATATAAGTGCCTTATCTGGCTAAAATAACGACTCACTTCTCCTGTCTGAAGACCTTCTGTTCTTGTATCGTATAATATATATATACGTTTAGCCCGGTTTATCATTCTGTAGAAGTGATAGGCGAATATGCTATCCTGGTGTTCGTAAGCAGGCAATTCGAATCCTTTTCGTAGATTATATGGAATAAATGAACTGGCGGCTCTCTTTAGAGGGAATATACCTTCATTCATCGATAAGATAATAAGATTGTCAAAATCTAAAGCCCTTGTTTCCAGAACTCCCATTATTTGTAAGCCTGACAACGGCTCTCCCCTGAAAGGCACACTAACTCCTGCGATCAGTTTTCTCAGTAGTTTAAGATAAGTATCTACAGACATATCAGGAATGGGGTTTTTGAATGCATCCTCCATTTTGTTAATAGTCTTGTAATATTCTATGATAAATTCACTTTCAATATCCATCAATCGGATATTTACATCGTTTTCTTCTTCTGATGAAGTTTGCAATGATACTTTCAGAGTCGCTAATATCTTTCTCAGGTAATTTGGAATGTCCGACCAACTGTTTATAGGATTAAAAATCAGTTTTAGAAGTGGATGGTTACTGAGTTCATTAGCCGAAACGATAACCTTATTATATTGTAATATAGTTTCTCTTAAACTTTTAGATTCTTCTCCGGCTATGCTTGTAATATAACGATGGTTTAGTATAGACAAAACAGGCTTGTAATAGAACCCTGAGTAGTTTTCTGATTGTCTGATATTGTGTTGCAGATCGAATATATGCTCCATCAATCCGGCAACAGAACTGTTATTCAGACTGTAACCCATTGTTACATTTATTTTGTCTATTTCTTCCGGGATGGAATATAAGGCAGGAAGCAAAAGGTTTTCGTCGGGTAGGATTAATGCCGTGTTCATAGCTTTATCAGAAGATATTATCTGCTTTTCTTCTAATAGAGATTTCAGAATTGAATTTACATATTTAGTCTGTCCGACAGAAGAAGGAATACCGATAACTTCGAGTTGAGGTTTGTCAAGGCTCAATTCTTCTGATAATAAAGAATGTTGTGATGGGAATTGAACTTTATTCTTATCTATGAAAAAAGAAGCCTTATTTTGCTTATCCCTAACTAATGGAGAAGAATAGTCCCAATAAAAATCAGCGATTTTCCTCTTATGAAGATATTTTAAAAGGCTTTCTTCGGATATACTATGTCCGTTAAGACCAATAAATATAATTTTTTCGAAAGGTAACGGGTGGTTTATATCTTTCTTCAGGCGTTCAACTACTTCCCTAAAAATCATCCCTTCATAGGCAAGGTTTTGTTTTAGTAATCGATCTTTTAAGGTAGTGTATAGTTCAAAAAGGACTTCCCACATTTCTAGAAACTCCTTTTTTTTGTTGTTTTCGCCCACAGGTAGAAAGTTAATCCAGAAGCGGTGAATAGCTTCTATTTGTGATTCGGATAAATAACTGAACCCTGCATCGATTTCTTTCAAATCATGAATATTGCTGAAAAGCTGCTTGGCATCTACGAGATACTTATCCACATCATCGAAGTCATTCAATAGCATCTCACCCCAGTAAAGAAATTCATCGAATGTTTCAGTTGAAGCACTTATACATTTGTAAATGTCATACAATAGAAATAACATTTCTATACGATCAGCCTTTTTATATGGACTTAAGCGCTCAAACAGATCTGAGATGGTCAATATCTCTGGAGAGAAGATAGGTTTACCTACTATTTGAGATAGATAATATTGAAAGAAAACCCCTGCCCTGCGGTTAGGAAAAACAAATGTAAATTTGCTTATATCTTGTCCATAGGTCTTATAATATACTTGAGCAACATTATACAGAAAAGGGATCACTTTTTCAATATGAATTTTTGAATAGAAAAGTAAATTAATTGAATGCTTTTAGGCTTAAATCTATATTAGGAGCATCATATATAATGGCACCGGACGAAATATAATCCACTCCGGTTTCAGCAATAGCTCTCACTGTATCCTTTGTTATTCCTCCGGATGCTTCGACTTTAGCGGCTCCATTGATTAGTTGGACAGCAGCGGTCATTTGAAACAGAGACATGTTATCCAGCATGATAATATCTACAGCTTTAGTAGCTAAAGCTTCTTTTACTTCATCCAAATTACGGGTTTCAACTTCTATTTGTAAATCTAATTTATTCTCCTTAAGATATTTTACGGTTGCTTCTACAGATTTTGTAATATTACCTGCATAATCGTTATGGTTATCTTTAAGCATTATCATATCAAACAGTCCATAACGGTGATTTTTGCCTCCACCAATACGAACAGCCCATTTTTCACACATTCTGAATATGGGAGAAGTTTTTCTTGTATCTAATATACGGGTATTAGTATCGGCGAGTAAATTGACCATTTGATGGGTATAGGTTGCTATTCCGCTCATCCGTTGCATACAGTTAAGCACAAGACGTTCCATCGTTAATATAGAACGTGCCGATCCGGAAACAATAAAAGCAATATCTCCATCTTTTACTTCGTCCCCATCTTTTTTGAAGACTTCCATTTTCAAGTCTTTATCATAGTAATGGAAGATTTCATAGGCCAGTTCGATACCAGCTAATATGCAATCGTTTTTTACCAATAATTTTGCTTTTTGCTGCGAGTCTGCTGGTACACTGGCTAAGGTGGAGTGATCACCATCCCCTATATCCTCTATTATGGCTGCATCAATAAAGCGATACAATCTTTCATCAGTAACATATTCCGGTCTATTTCTTTTCATCCAAATCTTTATTATAAAATGTACCTCTGTTCTCTTTTTGTTCCATACTCTGGGTTATAATTAAGTAAGCAATGCTGGCAAGATTTCTTAACTCAGATAATTGAGGGGACAAGATAGAAAAATTATAGATTTCTTTCACAGATTTGTAAATTTCTTCTTCTTTTTGTTTTGCAAGTTTTAGGCGGGCATTACTTCTTACAATGCCTACCAGGTCGCTCATCAACGACTGCAATTCTTTTCGCAAGTAGTTGAGTAGTACCATCTCATCATTCATTTTCATACCTTCCTGATTCCACTCAGGAACTTTATGTAGTTGGTCGTAATTGAAATCATCTTCAGCCAATCGTTCCACTGTTTTCAGTGCGGCACGGTGAGCAAAAACAAGAGCTTCGAGCAAGGAATTAGAAGCTAACCGGTTAGCTCCATGTAGTCCGGTGTTGGAACATTCGCCTACTGCAAACATGTTTTTGATAGTGCTTTGTCCATGCAAGTCTACATCTATGCCCCCACACAGATAATGACTGGCCGGCACA
>JAITVH010000113.1 GCA_031285905.1 Prevotella sp. | reverse complement strand
TGTTACTCAAATTAAGGATTGCTTCCTCATTCCCATCACACGTACGGGCTTATAAAAGCGGTGCAAAGATAATTTTTATCTTCTAATTCTCCTAATATTACACGTCCAAAAAAGACTATGATATAAAAATAAGGCAAAGAATCTTATTATATGATATAAATATGACTCTTTGCCTACCGGGCATAAATATTATTCAATTTATCGGATTATTTTTACTCCTTTTGGGGCTTTTATTTCTGACTTTATTTCTCCTTTAGCGTCTTTAGTATGTTTCACGCTCAATACGCCGAATGGGGTAGGGTAAGTACCCTCTGCATATTCCAGATTACCCAGATTCGGCAATATTTGTATTTTTTTACATCCCGGTTCCAAAACCTTTATTCCCAGCACATGCTCGCTAAGCCATGCAGTAGGCCCCGATGCCCAACCATGGCACAGGCTATGCCGTAATCCTTTATAACAATAATTTCCATAATCGCCATGTATATCCACTTTACCAGGTTGTGGTATTTCATCTATGGGTGATGCATTCTTAAGCCAATTGATATCAAAGTCTTCCCAGAAAGTTGTTGCTCCCACACTAAGCATTCCTCCCCAATATTGGCGTATGCTTTCCAAAGCTCCGTTGTAATTTCCTGCCTTAGCTAAGGCCTGTAACATATAATAGCCATAGAAAGTAGAAAAGTTTTGAACTCCGTTATTGGTTACAATCTTGTTACCTTCTTCCGGTGTTATTAGTCCCGATATGGATAACAGTGAACCTCCTTGTTTCGAGTTATTGGCATTGGGTGTATATTTTCTCAATTTTTCTACTGCGCCTTCGCATTCATTTGCTACTCCTTTCTCATCGAGAATAAGGCATAAATCTTTCCCGGCAGAAAGTGCCCAGACCATCAGAGCCTGTAAACCTGACTGTATTGCTTCAGGATTTTCGCTGGATGGCCAGTCGAGAAATCGCGTTCCATCAAGTTGTTCTTTTCCATCACTGCCAATCATTGATATCAGTCTGCGAAGTAATGGTATAAGATATTCTTTTTGTTCCTTAAGATACTTTAAGTCTCCCTGATTCATATACCAGTCTTTGTGGGTAATGATCCACCATAGGGAATACGAACTTATTCCGTTCATCCATTGAGGAAGAGGTGTAATATCCCTTGCTAAATCTAAAGAACGCGGAACAGCAGCATTATAGCCAAATACTGTATTGACAGTGGAAACCTCAGGGTGAATATCTCCAATCCAGACAAGGCGATCGCGTTTAATGCCATCCCATAAGTAATTTTGGAGATTCAGATGAACTGTATAGGCTCCCGTCATCCATATTTCGTTCAACAGTTCATCATTACATTTGAATGAACCTAAATAAGGGATATCCTGATATACAAATTTGGCGCGGACTTCCTTTAATTGTACCTCTGTATTTTGATCTATTAAGTCTATTCTTACAAAACGAAAGCCGGAGTTGCCGAACTCAAGTACTCCAAGCCAAGGTATCTCTAATACTGCGTCTCTTATAGCATGGTCGTTCGTCGCTCCTTTTTCTCCTACATCACTCATCGTTTCGCTTACAGATTCTCCAAAGCGGATACGCACTTTGACGGGCTTACCGGTAGAGGTGCTACCTGTAACGATCTGAATACCCCCATGTATTTCTCTCTCAAAGTCAAAAATCAAAGAGGGGGTATTCGAATCGTCACTTTTTAAAGTGCAAACATTAGTGTTTGCCAAATCGGCCTGCCCTTTTCCTTTCAGGAGCAAACACGATTCATTGTTTATTACTGCTCGGCCGTCGGCTTTTTTCCATATGATACGGCTTGGAGACAAATAGGTAGTTGTCAATTCAGACACTTGGGCATTTGCATTTTCTGTAATCTTAAATACAGGCGGTAATTGGGCATTTCCCACTTCCGAAGTGGAAAATAATAATATAATAATAATGGATTTTATGGTAAAAGATATAAAGGTTCTCATAGATATTAGTGTGATAATATAGATTACATGTCAAAAATACATAATAAAAGTCTGACAATAGTTTTACAAATTGATATGAAAAGTTTAGTATTTGATCTTTTACATATTATGATAACTATTTTAGAGTTAATATTTGTTTGAAGATAAAGGTAAAACAATAAAGCCCGGAATCCCGGGCTTTATTATCTATATATAGAAATCAGTATTATTTCTTTTTACCTTGATTAGCAACAGCTTCCATCAGTTTTTTGATCTCTTCAGGATCACCGAGGAAATAGTCTTTCACAAGGTTAAGATCATCGTCAAACTCAAATACATAAGGTACTGCAGTTGGAAGGTTCAGGCTCACAATATCTTCATCGGATATACCTTTCAGGTATTTGATGATACCACGAAGACTGTTTCCATGTGCAGCAACGATGATTTCGTCATGACACATTAGAGATGGATAAATCACTTCCTGCCAGTAAGGTAGGATACGATCTACGGTTTCTTTAAGGGCTTCTGTATCAGGTATATATGCTTTAGGTATACACGCGTAACGAGGATCTTGAGAAGCAGAACGAGGATCAGTTGATTCTAGTGGAGCAGGAGGTACATCATAACTGCGTCTCCATACAAGGACTTGCTCATCGCCGTACTTTTCTGCGGTTTCAGCTTTATTTAGGCCTTGAAGCATACCATAATGCTTTTCATTTAGCCGCCATGTTTTTTCAACAGGAATCCAATCCAAGTCCATTTGGTCAAGGATGTTGTTCAGTGTTTTAACTGCTCTTTTAAGATAAGAAGTATAGGCAAGTGTAAATTTAAAACCTTCTTCTTTCAAAAGCTTTCCGGCTTTTGTCGCTTCTTCTACTCCTTTTTCCGACAAGTCAACATTTGTCCATCCTGTAAAGCGGTTTTCTTTGTTCCAAACGCTTTCTCCGTGACGAATTAATACAACCTTTTTCATTCTTTATTTATTCTTTTAATTGTGATTCTTCTGATTGACAAAGATATTCAAAATACCTGCAAGTTGCAAGACGCATACCCGGATTCAGAAAATTTAATAATAAGTATTATTTCAATTTCCATTCTGCTCCGTCCTTGCCATCTTTTATTTCAAATCCGGCCTTGGCCAGTTCGTTACGGATATGGTCTGATGTTGCCCAATCCTTATTTTCCTTTGCCTTCTGCCGGATATCGAGAAGCATATCTATGGCTTTTCCAAAAGCATCCATATTACCTCCTGTAGTTTCTTCCACATTACGTATCCCCATAATATCAAAGAAAAATGTGTCAAATATATTTTCCAGTTCTTCCTTGTCTTCTTTTGTAAGCGTAATATTTCCTGCACAGGCAGAATTTATCGCTGTTCCTGCTTCGCACAAATGAGCAATAACTACTGCCGAATTCAAATCGTCATTCATTGCGTCGTAGCATTTTTGACGCAGGCCTTTTATATCTAAAGCGCAAGAAGTATCGGATATAGGGATTTTCTTTATCCTGTTATATGAATCCATTAATCGCTCCAAACCTTTCTCTGCGGCTTGCAGTGCTTCATTGCTGAAATCCACCGTACTGCGATAATGGGCTTGTAGAATAAAGAAACGAATAGTCATCGGCGAATATTCTTGTGTCAGCATTTCATGCGAACCTGTGAAAAACTCATCCAGGGTGATAAAGTTTCCTAGAGATTTGCCCATCTTCTGACCGTTTACTGTGATCATATTGTTATGCATCCAGTACTTTACCACACGGTGCTTCTCTATAGCCGTATTCTGTGCAATCTCGCATTCATGGTGAGGAAACATTAGGTCTAATCCACCCCCATGAATATCAAATTCGTTACCTAAATATTTAATACTCATAGATGAACATTCGATATGCCATCCGGGAAAACCGTCGCTCCACGGAGAAGGCCAACGCATAATATGTTCAGGTGTCGCTTTTTTCCAAAGGGCAAAGTCTACTTTACTGCGTTTTTCTTCCTGTCCGTCAAGGTCGCGGGTAGTATTCAGCATCTCTTCAATATTGCGATGCGAAAGAATACCATAATCATAGTCTTTGTTATATTTCTCTACATCAAAATAGACAGACCCATTGCTTTCATAAGCATAACCGCTTTCAAGTATTTTCTTGATCGCTCCTATCTGTTCTATAATATGTCCTGATGCCCGTGGTTCGATAGACGGAGGCAACACATTCAGGGCTTCCATTGCTTTATGATAGCGGTTTGTATAGTATTGCACAATCTCCATTGGTTCCAACTGTTCAAGCCGCGCTTTCTTTTCTATTTTATCTTCTCCTTCGTCCGCGTCATTTTCCAGATGTCCCACATCAGTGATATTACGCACATAGCGTACTTTATATCCTAAGTGGGTGAGATAGCGGAATAACAAGTCGAAAGTAATAGCCGGGCGTGCATGTCCCAAATGCCCGTCTCCATATACCGTAGGTCCACAGACATACATTCCGACATGAGGTGCATGAAGCGGTTCAAAAACTTCTTTCTTACGTGTCAGTGTATTATAAATGGATAGTTTCTGTTGCATGTCTATGTTTTTTGTTTATGCGATATTTCTTATTTTAACTAAAAGGTAACAAAGGTAACGAAAATGAAGAATTATAAATTAAGAATGATGAATGATGAATTTATGCTCGACTTTGTCAACCAAGTATTTTAACTAAAAGGTAACAAAGGTGACAGTTTTTCTGTTCTTCGTTATTCACTTTCCATTTTCAACTTTCAACTGATTAAAACTATAGATAAATTACTGTATAAAAAATAAAGAAGGCAAAAATACGAAAATTGTTTTTCTTATTTACATTAACTATTACAAAATATGTACCATTATAAAGTTCAGCCCAATAATTGTGCAATCATCTTTTCATAATTATTCAGAAAGTATTTTGTTTGTATATATTGTTCTGTATCTTCATATTCTACTAGTTCCAATCCATCTTCTGTAACCGTGTATATATCCGCATTAGGATATGCCAGCAAGATAGGTGAATGGGTAGCTATAATAAATTGCGATTTCAGTTCAACCAACTCTTTCATCCGCACCAGAAAAGAAAAAGTGCTCTGAAGGGACAATGCCGCTTCAGGCTCATCTAATATATAAAGCCCTGTTCCATACAGGCGGTTGATGAATATATTAAGGAAACTTTCCCCATGCGATTGTTCATGTAAAGATGTATTTCCGTAATATTGGAGCACATCGGGCATCTCTGCTATGTTTGTTGCAAGGTTATATACACTTTCTGCTCTCAGAAAATAACCGTCTTTGTTTCTGTAGGGAGAACGTACCAGCACTAAATCTTTGTATAACTCCGAATGGGTTTCATTTGTTTTGAAGTTGAAGTTTCGCCCACCGCCTTCGGGATTGAATCCTGCATTTATGGCGATAGCTTCTACCAACGTCGATTTGCCGGAACCATTCTCTCCAATAATAAAAGTCACATCTTTACGAAAAGGTAACTCTTTCAGATTCTTGAGAGCTAAGACATTATACGGATAGCTTTCTATCACACTATCATGTCTGTTTTTTATCTTCTCAATATATATCAATGATTCTAAATTATTAGAGATTAAAACACGATGGTATACTGTCCATTATATCAAAAAGTTCATCTAGTGTATCGGCACGCAACATGGTCACGCGTGTTTTCTTGAAATCGGGAATTCCCTTAAATAAAGGGCTTGCAGCCAGATGACGGCGGCTATGTATAATACCTCCTCTTTCTCCCGAGTTTTCCACATTCATCTTTATCAGTTCTTTTAAAAGATCGAGATAGTATGTAAAACTTTTCCTAGGCAAGAGTTCACCGGTAGCCAGATAATGCTTTACCTCATCAAATATCCATGGACAGCCAATACTCCCACGTCCTATCATAACAGCATCGACTCCTGTTTCTGTAAAGCGCTGTTTACATGTTTCAGGCGAACTTACATCTCCATTACCGATGATGGGAATATGCATCCGGGGATTATTCTTCACCTCGCCGATCAATGTCCAATCGGCTTCGCCTGTATACATCTGTGCACGGGTACGCCCATGTATGGTAAGTGCCTGGATACCTGTCTCCTGTAATCTTTCGGCAAGCTCTACAATAATTTTCGAATCATTATCCCAACCTAAACGGGTCTTTACTGTAACGGGTATGTTCACAGCATCGACAACTGCTTTTGTTATCTCGATCATCAAATCCGGTGTACGCATCATGCCCGATCCGGCACCTTTACCGGCTACTTTCTTTACTGGACATCCAAAGTTTATATCAAGAATATCCGGTTGAGCCTCTTCACATATTTTGGCAGCCTCTACCATTGACTCTACTTCCCTCCCATAAATCTGAATAGCTACGGGACGTTCTTCATTACTTATCGATAATTTGGCTGTTGTCTTATTCACATAGCGTATAAGAGCGTCGCTCGAAACAAACTCGGTATAAACCATATCTGCCCCAAAGCGCTTGCACATAAGCCGGAATCCCATATCGGTAACATCCTCCATTGGAGCTAGAAATACGGGTTTATCCCCAAATTCAATATTGCCTATTTTCATTTATCAACTCTTTCTAAAAGAACCACAAAGATAATTATCAAGAATCATACCACAAGTTTATTCTAATTGTTAGTTGTTAGCCAGAGATCACCAATTTCTGTTTTATCCTAAGATTTTAACTAAAAGGTAAC